>NZ_BAAHCA010000155.1:0-7803 GCF_054776295.1 Streptomyces sparsus | reverse complement strand
CGTCGATGATGACACCCAGTGCTGCGGCCGAACGGGGACGGCTGGGGGGCACGGCCGGGGCGCGGGCGGCGGCCGACATCATCCTGGGAACGTTCTTCGAGCACGAGGACTACGGCGGCGCCACGTTCACCGTCTACGGCGACGGCCTGTGCACCAAGGACGGCAAGGTCGACTACAACTTCACCTTCCCGGACGACTGGAAGAACATCATCTCCTCCGTCCAGCCCTGGGCCTCCTGCTGGCTGTGGCTCTACCCGGAGCCGAACCTCGGCGGTGACCGGGACGGGCCGTTCAAGGAGAACGCCCCCTTCATCGGGCCGTACATGAACGACCGCACCCAGTCCGTCGGCTTCAGCTGAGCCGTGAGCCCGCCGACCGCGGCCGGGGGCGGCGTCTCCCGCCCGCGCCGGCCGAAGGCCCCGTCGTGACCGGGCCCCGTCGTGAGCCCCGGCGGCCGTGACCGGGCCCCGGCGGCCGTGAGCGATCGCGCCCGGTCGTGCCGGGGGACTCCCCGGGTCCCGCCTTCCCCCTCGTGTGCCATCCCCCACCACCCCACCGGAGGACACCGATGAGCAGAATCCGCACCACACTCGCCCTGACCGCCGCCGCCGCTGTCGGCAGTCTGGCCTTCGCGCCCACCGCCAGCGCCGACCACGACGGCAAGCCGACCAACCGCGAACTGCTGGACAAGTGCGACAACGGCACCAACGTCTGCGTCTTCCACCCGTCCGGTCCGCCCGACGTCTTCATGGGCGACCGGCACCGGGTCGGTGACGCCACCTTCAACTGCACCTCGGATCTTCAGCGTTCCTCGGTCAGCTGGTCGGACACCACGGGTGAGTCCAACAGCCTGGGGGTCTCCCTCAGCGCCGAGTACGGCTTCGCCGAGGTGTTCAAGGTGAGCATCGAGACCAGCTTCGAGCACACCTGGTCGAGCTCGCACACCGAGTCGGAGACCACCAACATCGACGTGCGTCCCGGCGAGGTCGGCTGGGTCACCCGGGAAGCCCAGATGCAGCGGGTCGAGGGCACCTACGAGATGCACTTCGAGGACCCGTACTACGGCCACTACATCTGGTACGTGCCGTTCACCGCGACCGGGCCGGTGCCCGACGCGCCCAGCACCAAGACCCAGCACACCCGGCCGATGACCGACACGGAGCGCCGGCAGCGCTGCAACTGACCGCCCTCACGGCCGACCCCCACCCGGGGGGCCGGCCCCCGCCGCGGTCGACGCCCCACCGCGGTCGACGTCCCCCGGTGGCTGAGCGCCCGCCGGGGGACGTCCCATGCGTGAGGCACTCCCCGCGTGCCGTGTGTGCGCCTGCCGGTCCGGGGCTTGCTGAGGTCAGCGGCTGGTGGTGTTCCGTCGCCGGGGCAGCCGCATGGTGAGCAGCTTGGCGCGCGGGGCGAGCCGCCGGGCTATCGCGAACACGGCGTCGGTCCGGGACCGGTCGGTGTCCAGCACGGTGAAGAGGTTGACCCCCAGGTAGAAGGTGATCGCCGCGTTCGCCGCGTCGCGCGGCGGGATGAGCGCGGCCAGCGGGCTGCCGCCGAGTGCGGAGAAAAAGTTGTCCCGGTCGTACAACCCTCTCGGGGACTCGCGGGTCTCACCTTGCATCGGGACATCTGGCGGAGGGGGAGCCACCGGGTGACCCGAGGGGGTGTCGGGGGGTTCGGCCGTTAGCGGCCGGACCCCTCGCAGCATCTCCCCCCCCCGCTCGCGCCCAGGAGCCCGCGGCGCCCCGCGCCCGGGAGGGGTCAGCGGAAGTCGGCGACGTTCGCCTCGGTGACCACGGCCACCGGTACCAGGATGCTCGCGTCCACCGGCTCACCCCGCGCCGCGCGCACGGCGTTGCGTACCGCCAACCTGCCCATCTCGGTGGGCTGCTGGGCCACCGAGGCGGTCAGCGTGCCGCGTGCGACGGCGGCCAGGCCGGCCCGGGTGCCGTCGTATCCGACGACCCGCACCTTGTCCCCGGCCCGGTCGCCGAGCGCCCGGATCGCGCCGAGCGCCATCTCGTCGTTCTCCGCGAAGATCCCGGTGAGGTCCGGGTGCGCGTCCAGCAGTTCCCGCGTGGCCTCCTCGGCCCGGTCCCGCTCGAACCCGGCCGTCACGGTCTCCACCACCGTGATGCCGGGGAACTCCGCCAGCCGGGAGGTGAATCCGGCGCCGCGGTCGTGGGAGGCGGAGATGGCGTCGCCGCCGCGCAACACGGCGACGGTACCGGAACCGTCGACGGCCTCCGCCAGGGCCTCGGCGGCCAGCCGGCCGCCGGGCTCGTTGTCCGAGGCCACCGTGGCGGCCACGTCGGCGCCCGGAACCGGCCGGTCGGTGATCACCACCGGCACCTTGCCGCCGGTCGAGGTCCGCAGCCAGTCCGCGACCGGTTCGGTCTCCACCGGGCCGATGATGAGCCCGTCCACGCCCTGCCGGCTGAGCGTGTTCAACTGCTCGCCCTGACGGGCCGCGTCGTCGGCGGCGTCCGTCACGTCCAGCAGCACGCCCTGCGTCGCCGCCTCACCGCGGGCGCCGGCCACCAGCTCGGAGAAGAACTCGCCGTCGGTGCGGGGCAGGGACAGCCCCAGGCGTATCTGTTCCGGGCCGGTCGAGTCGGCCGCACCCGTCTCGGTGCCGCACGCGGGCAGGAGGGCGGCGGCCACCAGGGCCAGCACCGCAGCGGTCGTGGACTTGCGCTTGTTCATGCGGCATGTTCCTTGCTGTGGACGGAAGTTGGGGGCTCTCGGCGGTACGGCGAAGGAAGCGGTGCCCGGCTCGGGCGAGGTGGCGGAGACGCAAATGTAGCGGCTGGCGCGCCGCTGGGTGATCACTTCGTCGCGGCCGGCCACCTTTCCCGGCTGTCGGCCCCGGGCGCTACCTTCGGTCCATGTCGTTGCCACTGACGGTGCTCGAAGGCGTTCTCGAACGCATCACCTACGCCAACGAGGACAACGGGTACACCGTCGCCCGCGTCGCCCCCGCCCGCCGCAGGGACGCCGGCCACGACGGCGACCTGCTGACGGTCGTCGGCTCGCTGCTCGGCGCGCAGCCGGGGGAGTCCCTCCGCATGGAGGGGCGTTGGGGCTCCCACCCCGGCTACGGGCGGCAGTTCACCGTGGAGAACTACACGACGGTGCTGCCCGCCACCGTCCAGGGCATCCGCCGTTACCTCGGCTCCGGCCTGATCAAGGGCATCGGCCCGCGCATCGCCGACCGCATCGTCGAGCACTTCGGGGTGGACACGCTGGACGTGATCGAACAGGACGCCGGCCGCCTGGTCGAGGTGCCCGGACTGGGCCCGAAGCGGACGGCGCACATCGCGGCCGCCTGGGAGGAGCAGAAGGCCATCAAGGAGGTCATGGTCTTCCTCCAGGGGGTGGGGGTGTCCACGTCCATCGCGGTGCGCATCTACAAGAAGTACGGCGACGACTCGGTGCGGGTGGTCCGGGAGGAGCCCTACCGCCTGGCGGCCGACGTCTGGGGCATCGGCTTCCTCACCGCCGACCGCATCGCCCAGGCCGTCGGCATCCCGCACGACAGTGCCGAGCGCGTCAAGGCCGGGCTGCGCCACGCGTTGTCGCAGTCGGCGGACCAGGGCAACTGCTACCTGCCCGAGGAGCGGCTGATCACGGAAGCCGTGAAGCTGCTCCAGGTGGACACCGGGCAGGTCATCGACTGCCTCGGGGAGCTGGCCGGTGAGGAGGAGGGGGTCGTACGGGAGCCGGTGCCGGACCCGCAGGACCCGGCCGGCACGGTGACCGCCGTCTACCTGGTGCCGTTCCACCGTGCGGAACTGTCACTCGCCGGCCGGCTGCGGCACCTGCTGCGCACCTCGGAGGACCGGCTCGCCGCCTTCCGGGACGTCGACTGGGAGCGGGCCCTGACCTGGCTGGCCGGCCGTACCGGCGCCGAGCTGGCCCCCGAGCAGCGGGACGCGGTCCGTCTCGCGCTGACCGAGAAGGTCGCCGTGCTCACGGGAGGCCCCGGCTGCGGCAAGTCGTTCACGGTGCGCTCGGTGGTCGAGCTGGCCCGCGCCAAGCGGGCCAGCGTGCTGCTGGCCGCCCCGACCGGGCGGGCCGCCAAACGGCTGGCCGAGCTGACGGGCGCGGAGGCCTCCACCGTGCACCGGCTGCTGGAGCTCAAGCCCGGCGGTGACGCCGCCTACGACCGGGATCGCCCGCTGGACGCGGACCTGGTCGTCGTGGACGAGGCGTCGATGCTCGACCTGCTGCTGGCCAACAAACTGATCAAGGCGATACCGCCGGGCGCCCACCTGCTGCTGGTGGGGGACGTCGACCAGTTGCCGTCGGTCGGGGCGGGCGAGGTGCTGCGCGACCTGCTCGCCGAGGGCGGCCCCGTCCCGGCGGTCCGGCTGACCCGCATCTTCCGGCAGGCCCAGGAGTCCGGGGTGGTGACCAACGCCCACCGCATCAACGCCGGCCGGCCGCCGCTCACCCGTGGCCTGCCGGACTTCTTCCTGTTCCCCGAGGAGGACACCGAGCAGGCCGGGCTGCTGACCGTGGACGTCGCGGCCCGCCGGCTGCCGGCCAAGTTCGGCCTCGACCCGCGCCGCGACGTGCAGGTACTCGCGCCCATGCACCGGGGGCCGGCCGGTGCCGGCGCGCTGAACGGCCTGCTCCAGCAGGCCGTCACCCCGGCCCGTCCGGGCCTGGCGGAGAAGCGCTACGGCGGCCGGGTGTTCCGCGTCGGCGACAAGGTCACCCAGGTCCGCAACAACTACGACAAGGGCGCCAACGGCGTCTTCAACGGCACCGTGGGTGTGGTCACCGGCATCGACACCGTGGAGCAGCGCCTGACGGTGCTGACCGACGAGGCCGAGGAGGTGGGCTACGACTTCGACGAGCTGGACGAACTGGCGCACGCCTACGCCGTGACGATCCACCGCTCGCAGGGCAGCGAGTACCCGGCGGTGGTGATCCCCGTCACCACGAGCGCCTGGATGATGCTCCAGCGGAACCTGCTCTACACGGCGGTCACCCGGGCCAAACAGCTCGTGGTGCTGGTGGGCTCCACCCGGGCCCTGGGGCAGGCGGTGCGTACCGTGTCGGCGGGCCGCCGCTGGACGGCGCTGGACCACCGATTGCGGACGGCACCGCGCGGGGCGTAGCTTTCGGGCGGCACTGGGTGCCACGAACGAGCCCTTTGGCCGACCCCGAGTGCACCGCACGGCGTCAAATGGGGGACAGTGGAGGCAGTCAGGGCACCTCGAGGAAGAGGCACTACGTCGGTGAGGGATGACGTGAGCGAACACCGCGCAAGCGACAACGACGCAGTAGTACTGCGGTACGGCGACGAGGACCACAGCTTCCCGCTGGTGGACAGCACGGTCGGTGACCGGGGCTTCGACATCGGCAAGCTGCGCGCCCAGACCGGTCTGGTGACCCTGGACACGGGCTACGGCAACACCGCAGGCGTCAAATCAGCGATCACCTTTCTCGACGGCGAGAAAGGCATTCTCCGCTACCGCGGATACCCGATCGAGCAGCTTGCCGAGCACGGCACGTTCCTGGAGACGGCCTATCTGCTGATCAACGGCGAGCTGCCCAGCGTGGACGAGCTCTCCGGTTTCCGCAACGAGATCACCCAGCACACGCTGCTGCACGAGGACGTCAAGCGCTTCTACGACGGTTTCCCGCGCGACGCGCACCCGATGGCGATGCTGTCCTCCGTGGTCAGCGCGCTGTCGACGTTCTACCAGGACAGCCACAACCCGTTCGACGAGGAGCAGCGCCACCTCTCGACGATCCGGCTGCTGGCCAAGCTTCCGACGATCGCGGCCTACGCGTACAAGAAGGCCATCGGCCACCCCGTGGTCTACCCGCGCAACGACCTCGGGTACGTCGAGAACTTCCTGCGCATGACGTTCTCGGTCCCGGCCGAGGAGTACGGCCTGGACCCGGTCGTGGTGAGCGCCCTGGACAAGCTGCTGATCCTGCACGCGGACCACGAGCAGAACTGCTCCACGTCCACCGTGCGGCTGGTCGGCTCCTCGCAGGCGAACATGTTCGCCTCGATCTCCGCGGGCATCAGCGCGCTGTGGGGCCCGCTGCACGGCGGCGCCAACCAGGCGGTGCTGGAGATGCTGGAGAACATCCAGCGGGACGGCGGGGACGTCACCACCTTCATCCGCAAGGTGAAGGACAAGGAGGACGGCGTCCGCCTGATGGGCTTCGGGCACCGCGTCTACAAGAGCTTCGACCCCCGAGCGAAGATCATCAAGGACGCCGCGCACGACGTGCTCGCCGCGCTGGGCAAGTCCGACGAGCTGCTGGACATCGCGCTCAAGCTGGAGGAGCACGCGCTGAGCGACGACTACTTCGTCTCGCGCAACCTCTACCCCAACGTGGACTTCTACACCGGGCTCATCTACCGGGCCATGGGCTTCCCGACCAGCATGTTCACCGTGCTGTTCGCCATCGGCCGGCTGCCGGGCTGGATCGCCCAGTGGCAGGAGATGATCAAGGAGCCGGGTTCCCGGATCGGCCGTCCGCGGCAGGTCTACACCGGCGTCGTCGAGCGCGACTACGTGCCGGTCGAGCAGCGCTGACCACCGGCCGGCCGGCCCGTCCGCGGGCTGCCCGGCCATGCCTGCCCCGTCGCGCCCCGCCCCCAGTGGAGGGGCGTCGGGCACGGGGAAGGTCCCGCACACACACGGAAGGCCCCGATCAAGCGGATCGGGGCCTTCCGTATGTGCGGGAGACGTAGATCACAGCGGGCCGCCGCACAACCATTCACCGGAGTCGCGGGTCTCACGGGTTGGCAGCGACACCCGGCGGCGTCACTGCCGCGCAGCGCCGTACGCACCCGGTGGCTTGAGCGGCCTCCCGGGAGTGCGGACGGCCTCGCAGACGCCCGGCGCGGATCCCGTGGGGGGAATCCGACCGGGAAGAAGGGGACGCCCCGTGCACGGGCCCGTGGGGGGACTCGTGACGGGGCGTTCTCCTGTGCCCGGTGGTATGCGGGCGGTGTTGCGGCGACTCCTCGGCTCGCTGCCCGACCGGTCCGCGCCCGACTGCCCCGCGCCCGCTCGCGCCGCCCGGTGCGCCCCGCCGGGCGACCGGCCGACCGCCGCGAGCCGTCAGCGGAAGCGCCGCAGCCGCAGGCTGTTCAGCACCACGAAGACCGACGAGAAGGCCATCGCGGCACCGGCGATCATCGGGTTGAGCAGCCCCGCGGCAGCCAGCGGCAGTGCGGCCACGTTGTACCCGAAGGCCCACACCAGATTGCCCTTGATGGTGCTCAGGGTGCGCCTGGACAGCCGCACGGCGTCGGCCGCGACCCGCAGGTCACCCCGGACGAGCGTCAGGTCACCGGCCTCGATGGCGGCGTCGGTGCCCGTCCCCATGGCCAGGCCCAGGTCGGCCTGGGCGAGCGCCGGGGCGTCGTTCACGCCGTCCCCGACCATCGCCACCGTCCGGCCCTCGCTCTGGAGGCGGCGGACCACGGACACCTTGTCCTGCGGCAGCACCTCGGCGATCACCGACTCGGCGCCGATGCCCACACCGAGCGCCACGGACTCGGCGACCGCCCGGTTGTCACCGGTCAGCAGCACCGGTTCCAGACCCAGGGCGCGCAGCTCACGAACGGCCTGCGCGCTGGACGGCTTGACCGTGTCGGCCACCGTCAGCAGCCCGCGGACCACCAGCTCCTCCGGGCCCCGCCCCGGTTCGCCCCACGCCACCAGGACCGCCGTGCGGCCGGCCTGCTCGGCCTCCGTCCGGTCCGCGGCAGTCGCGGCCGGCACCGGCACGCCGCGCTCCCGCAGCAGGCCCTCGCGGCCC
>NZ_BAAHCA010000154.1:0-7850 GCF_054776295.1 Streptomyces sparsus | reverse complement strand
CCCGCCGCAGCCCGCCCGCCGGGCGCCGGGCCGGGTCGGGACGGCCCGGTCAGACGCGGGGCTCCCAGCGGAAGCGGCGGACGGCGATCCACATGAACACGGCGGTCCAGCCGACTGCCAGGGCGACCCGGAACAGTGCGGCGCCCGCGCCGAGTTCACCCGTCCATCCCGAGCGGAACAGGTCGATGGTCGAGGACAGCGGAGCGAACAGCAGCGCGTCACCGAGGGCGTCGGGCAGCACCTCGCGGGGGATGTAGATGCCGGAGATCATCGGCAGGACGAAGATGGCCGGCAGGGTGGCGATCATCACCGACTCGATGGTCCGGCACAGTGCCGCGGTGGCGGCCCCCATGGCCGTCATCAGGGCGACGCCGGTGACGAGTCCGGCGAGCGCCGCGAGCGGCTGCCGGGGTGCGATGCCGAACATCACCGACAGCACGCCGGTCACCACGGCGATCTGCACCACGCAGACCGTCATGTACATCGACGCGCCGCCGGCGAGGATCACCGGGTCGGAGACCTCACCCGTGCGCAGCCGCTTCAGGACGAGTTCCTCCCGGCGGGCCACGTAGAGGCCGGTGACGGAGGAGTACAGCGAGAAGATCAGCAGGATGCCGGCGGCCGTCGACACCATCAGCGGCCCGGGGCTCAGGCCGAACCTGTCGACCTCCATCTGCTCCTGCACGAACCGCATCGTCAGCAGCAGCATGATCGGGACCAGCACCACGTAGATGTAGTTGGCCTTGATCCGGTTGAACAGCTTCCACTCGATGCGGAACAGCGTCTTCATGTGCTGTGCGGCCAGGCCGTTCACGGTTCCTCCCCCTCCTCCTGCTCGGTGGTGTCGCTGGTCGCGATGCTGATGAAGGCCTCCTCCAGGGAGGCCGGCCGCGCGGTGAACCGGTCGAGTTCCACCGCGTGCTCCTCGGCCCAGCCGAGCAGCCGGGCGGCGTCCTTCTGCAACTGCGCGGTCGTGACGGTGACGCGCCCGTGGTGACCCTCGGCGGTACCGCTGAGCGGGAGGTCCTCGACGGACCACTGCTCGGGCAGGCCGAACGACAGGGTGGAGGGGTGGTCGGCGACGACCTCCGAGACGGTGCCGGACGCCGCGATCCGTCCCCGGTGCATGATCGCCAACCGGTCGGCGAGGGACTCGGCCTCCTCCAGGTAGTGCGTGGTGAGCAGGATGGTCGAGCCCTGCTCCTGGAGCTGCCTGATGAGGCGCCAGGTGGCGTGCCTGCCCTCGGCGTCCATGCCCGCGGTGGGTTCGTCGAGGAACAGGATGTCGGGCTGCGACAGAGTGGCGACGGCCAGGTCCAGCCGGCGCTTCTCACCGCCGGACAGGTTCTGCACCATCACCTCGGCGCGGCGGGAAAGGCCGGCGAGTTCCAGTGCCTTGGCGACGGGCCGCGGCCGGGAGGTGAGTTCGGCCCACATCTCGACGCTCTCCCGCACGGTGAGGTGGGAGATGAACCCGCCTTCCTGGAGCATCGCGCCGGTGCGCGGCCGGATGCGGGCCCGGTCGGCGATCGGGTCGAGCCCGCCGAAGAGGCGGATGTGTCCGCGGTGCGGGGCGGCCAGTCCCTCCAGCAGTTCCACGGTGGAGGTCTTGCCCGCGCCGTTGGTGCCGAGCAGCGCGAACAGCCGGCCGGGCTGGACGGTGAAACTGACCCCGCGTACGGCGTTGAACGCGCTTTTCCCGCGTCCGTAGCGGCGCCAGACGTCATGGGCGTGGATGTGACTGGCTTCCGTTTCCGACATGGGTCCTTCCTCAGGCGGGACGAGCGCGGGACGGCTGTGCAGATCCTGCCACGGACCGGGCAGTGACGGGGAAGCGGATTAGAGAATTCCGGGTGCTGAACTGGGAAATGGTGCTTGCGGCTTTGATCTGAGGTCTTCTCGAGGATTCCCGTGTCGGGCATGAGGTGAATTTCCGCCGTGGTGAATCCGGGCAGTCGGCTTGCTCGCCACCGCGTGCAGACGCCGATTTTCCTCACCCAATAGGCGCCCTTGACCCTCCCCAGGGGGTTGGGTAGCTTACGTGTCGCGCGACTGACCACCGCGTTGGCAGGGAATGGGGTGAACGGGGAATTGATTCAGCTGTGGGTGGATGCAGGACGCCCTTGTGCTCTCGCGTCCGGAGCCAGTGGGCTTGTCGATCCTGCTGTGCCACAGACCTGATACTGCGTGCAGGAGTGTTGACGCGTGGTGGCGCGGCCCGGTTCTCCGGGAATCCGTGCAATCCCGGTAATCCACCCCGCTGTGAGTCCCGCCACTCGTTCCCGACGACGCGGGCGTCCGGCGCTGCGACCCGCACAGACCGCTGCCCGGTGTGTACCTGTGCTCGGTGTTCACGCCACCCCGCTCATCCGTGCACGGCATGTGCGGCCATCTCGCCGCGCTGTCCGTGCCGCGCAGGCGCCACGGCGTTCGGACACCGCCCGATCTGTCCCTGGAAGAGTAGGAGTTGACCTGATGCGTGCCCACAGATGGACGGTCGCCGGAGCAGCCGCGGCGCTGGCCGTGCTCGCTTCCGCCTCATCCGCCACCGCTTCCTCCGTCACCGCCTCGCCCGCCACCGCCTCGTCCGGTGCCGCGCACCTAGCCGAGGCCGCCGCGCACGCCGCTGCACCGCCGGGCGCCCTGCCGTGGTCGGCGACGCACGGGTCGGCGACCGCCTCCGGACACCGGTGGACGGAGCCCGGCCAGATACTCTTCCGCAACCTCGTGGTCAGTGGGGAGTTGACCAACACGGGACCGGGATGCGCGTCGGTGTGGACCCAGTTCACCTTCGACCTCGCCCCCTCCCCGGCGTTCAAGCGCGCGGAGGTGTGCGGGACCGGATCCGTGGACATCCACCTCCGGCAGTCCCTCATGCCCACCACCACCGGTCGCCTGACGGTGTGCAGGGGCACCGAGACCGCCACGGACTGCGCTCCCTGGCAGAGCCTCACCTAGTGGCCGATCGGCCGGGACTGACCACCCGACCGGGACGAGGAACCGCATGAACGGTATCGACATCGACGACCTGGACGAGGTCATCGCGAAGACCTACCACGAGGTCAGGACGGCCGTCACCACCCACAGCGAGAAGAGCATCCAGCTGTACAGCCACGCGCTGCGGGCGCTGGTGGAACTGCGGCAGGCGGCGGTCGAGTCCGAAGCCCGCACGGACAACTGACCACCGGCAGAACGGCCACCGGTCGTCCCCTGCCGCCGGCGACGTCCGCCGTGCGGGCGGGGGACCGCCGGACGTCGGCCCTCGGAGCCACCGCGGGTGTGGTGGCCCCGAGGGCCGACGCATTCCGGTTCTCTTCGGCGCCGATTCGGCTCTGTCGCGGTGTCACCTGGCGTCAGGTGTTTCCGGCGGGTGTTCCTTTCGGCGTCACCGTGTTCCGGCGGTCAGGGGATTATCCTCGGGCTCCGGGGGACGTTCAGCACTTCTTCCACGCCAGGTGGTAAACGGTGTTGATGTTTCCGTCCGTGGAGTCCATCGCCATGAAGCTGGTGGTCTTCTTCGGGTCGGACGTGCCCGCGTGCACGCGGAGTTCGGTGTTGATGTTGAAGTTGCGCTGTTCCCCGCAGGGGGCGTAGACGAGGGCCGCGATGTCGGTGACGTCGGTGTTCTGCCAGTAGTCGCTGTACTCCCCGGAGTACGTGTGGGAACGGTGTTCCGTCTGCGACATTCCCTGGAAGTAGTAGTTGGCCCGCTGAACGGCCGTGGCGCCTTCGGCCAGGGACGCGAATCCCCGGTAGTCCGCCTGGGCGATCGCGTAGGTGAATCCGTGGGGCACGTGCACCCGCAGGCTGAGCTGGCAGTTCTTGCGGAAGTCGGTCGGTTTGGCGCCCACTCCCACCTGGGCCAGATAGTCGCTGTAGGTGACCGTGAACGCGGTGTTGTCGGGCGCCACGGCCACCGCCGCGGTGCCGGCCGGGCAGCCGGAGCCGTTCACGGTGGCGAGGGTGATGACTATCTTGTCCGGCGGCGTCGGCAGGGTCTCGACTGTCGTCGTTGACGACGCAACAAAAAGCGAGGCGACGGCACTGAACGTGGCCAGCAACTTCACCATGGAATTCCCTCCGGTCGGCCCCCGTCGCTGATGTGCGGTACATGTCAGCACGGAAGACGCTGGGCCGGGACGGCCGGTATCGGCCAAAGAAATCCCCAGTCCCTCTTTGGCCGACTCCGAGCCCGCGCTTTCCGGACGCGGTGAGGAGGGGTGGCCGACTCCGCTTTCCCGTGCGGCCGAAAAGCGAGCCTCTGGCCGGGGAAATTCCGGGGAATGCCGGGGGCAAGGAAGTGCCGCGCCGGGACGAGGGGCCGGACGGAGGGACGAACGGCGGCACGGCGGACGGGTGCCGGACCGCCGTGCCCGGGGGTGCTCGGCAGGACGAGAGCGCGCGCCCGTGTCGGCGGCGTGCCGCTCAGGCGAAGTCGGACGTCTCCAGGTCGAAGGCGAACGGCTCGGGCAGCGGAACGGGCTTGCCGAACGAGCGGGAGAGGGCCTGGCTGTAGTCGTCGCCGTCGGGTTCGCTGAGCAGCGTCACCGTGCCCTGCTCGCGGTCGATGAGCAGGTACAGCGGGATGTCCGCACGGGCGTAGCAGGAGCGCTTGGCGGCGCGGTCCCCGGAGGGCCGGCTGCTCGTCACCTCGGTGACCATGGCCACGCCCTCGCAGGGCATCCACGGCTCGGCGCCCCGGAAGAGCCGCAGGGTGCGGGGTGCGAAGGTGGCGTCGGGGGTGGCCCGATTGCGCGGGCACAGCCCGCCCCGGGGCAGGATCAGCCCCTTGTTTCCGGAGACGTCCATCTCGGTCGCCGCGGACCGCAGCACCTGCCTGACAACAGTGGAGATGTAGTCCTCGTGATCGCCGTCGGGTGGCGGTGCCACAACGATCTCCCCCTCGATGAGCTCGGCCTTGAATCCTTCGGGGGTCTCCAGGGCCAGGAAGCTCTCCAGGAGGAGCTGTTCCTGCGTCGGTGGTGGCTCGTGTGCCATGGCCGTCATGCTGCACCCCCCAGCGGTCGAAGGCCAGTCCTACCGGAGCGGTGTCGCCAGGTGCCAGCTGCGAAGGTGGCGTTCACCCTGAAGAGTGGAGGTGACCTGCCGAAGAAACGATGAATCCACTCCTTGAGTGGAATAGACTCAACTTTGTACACGTTGATTGAGTCAGGGCGCGGGGAGTCCCGGAGCCGTCAGGTGTACCGAGGAGGAGAGAACGCAGATGGATGCCGAGCTGACCAACAAGAGCCGAGACGCGATCAGTGCGGCCAACACCCGTGCCGTCACCGGGGGCCACTCCGACATCACCCCCGGGCACCTGCTGCTCGCCCTGCTGGAGGGTTCCGACAACGAGAACGTCCAGGACCTGCTGGCCGCCGCGGACGCCGACCAGGCCGCGGTGCGCTCCGCGGTGGAGCGCCAGCTGGGCAGGCTGCCGACCGCGCACGGCGCGACGGTCGCCAGGCCGCAGCCCGACCGTGAGCTGCTGGCCGTCATCGCGGACGCCGCGCAGCGCGCCAAGGAGCTCGGTGACGCCTACGTCTCCACCGAGCACCTGCTCATCGCCACCGCGGACAAGGGCGGCCAGGCCGGCCGGCTGCTGACCGAGCAGGGGGCCACGGCGAAGAAGCTGCTGGCGGCGTTCGAGGCCAGCAGGGGCGGTCGTCGGGTGACGACGCCGGACCCGGAGGGCACCTACAAGGCGCTGGAGAAGTTCGGCACCGACTTCACCGCGGCGGCCCGCGAGGGCAAGCTCGACCCGGTCATCGGCCGGGACCAGGAGATCCGCCGGGTGGTGCAGGTGCTGTCCCGTCGCACCAAGAACAACCCGGTGCTGATCGGTGAGCCGGGCGTCGGCAAGACGGCCGTGGTGGAGGGCCTGGCACAGCGCATCGTGAAGGGCGACGTGCCCGAGTCGCTCCGCGACAAGCGGCTGGTCTCCCTCGACCTGGGGGCGATGGTCGCCGGTGCCAAGTACCGCGGTGAGTTCGAGGAGCGGCTGAAGACGGTCCTGTCCGAGATCAAGTCGAGCGACGGCCAGATCATCACCTTCATCGACGAGCTGCACACCGTGGTGGGTGCCGGCGCGGGCGGGGACTCCGCGATGGACGCCGGCAACATGCTCAAGCCCATGCTGGCCCGCGGTGAGCTGCGCATGGTCGGTGCGACGACACTGGACGAGTACCGCGAGCGGGTTGAGAAGGACCCGGCGCTGGAGCGCCGCTTCCAGCAGGTGCTGGTGGCCGAACCCACCGTCGAGGACTCCATCGCGATCCTGCGCGGGCTCAAGGGCCGCTACGAGGCGCACCACAAGGTGCAGATCGCGGACAGCGCCCTGGTGGCCGCCGCGACGCTGTCCGACCGCTACATCACCTCCCGTTTCCTGCCGGACAAGGCCATCGACCTGGTCGACGAGGCCGCGTCCCGGCTGCGGATGGAGATCGACTCGTCGCCGGTGGAGATCGACGAGCTGCAGCGCTCGGTGGACCGGATGAAGATGGAGGAGCTTGCGCTCGCCAACGAGTCCGACCCCGCGTCCCGCGAGCGGCTGGCCCGCATCCGGCGTGATCTCGCCGACCGCGAGGAGGAGTTGCGGCAGCTGACAGCCCGCTGGGACAAGGAGAAGCAGGCGCTGAACCAGGTCGGTGCGCTGAAGGAGCGACTCGACGAGCTGCGCGGCCAGGCCGAACGGGCCGAGCGGGACGGCGACTTCGACGCCGCGTCCAAGGTGCTGTACGGCGAGATCCCGGCGGTCGAGCGGCAGTTGGAGGAGGCCGCGGCAGCCGAGCAGGAGGCCGCCAAGGACACCATGGTCAAGGACGAGGTCGGCGCCGACGACATCGCGGACGTGGTGGCCGCCTGGACGGGCATCCCGGCCGGCCGGCTGCTGGAGGGCGAGACGCAGAAGCTGCTCCGCATGGAGGACGAGCTGGGCCGGCGGCTGATCGGCCAGTCCGAGGCGGTGCGCGCGGTGTCCGACGCGGTGCGCCGCAGCCGGGCGGGCATCGCCGACCCGAACCGTCCCACCGGTTCGTTCCTGTTCCTCGGCCCGACGGGCGTGGGCAAGACGGAGCTGGCCAAGGCGCTCGCCGACTTCCTCTTCGACGACGAGCGGGCGATGATCCGCATCGACATGAGCGAGTACGGCGAGAAGCACTCGGTGGCCCGCCTGGTCGGCGCGCCTCCCGGGTACGTCGGCTACGAGGAGGGCGGCCAGCTCACCGAGGCCGTGCGCCGCCGGCCGTACAGCGTGGTGCTGCTGGACGAGGTGGAGAAGGCCCACCACGAGGTCTTCGACGTCCTGCTCCAGGTGCTGGACGACGGCCGGCTCACCGACGGCCAGGGACGGACGGTCGACTTCCGCAACACCATCCTCATCCTGACCTCCAACCTCGGCAGCCAGCACCTCATGGACCCGCTGGCCAAGCCCGAGGAGCAGCGCGAGCGGGTGCTGAGCGCGGTGCGCGCCGCGTTCCGTCCCGAGTTCCTGAACCGGCTGGACGACCTGGTGGTGTTCGCCGCCCTCAACAGCGAGGAGCTGGAGCGGATCGCGAAGCTCCAGGTCGAGAGCCTCCAGCGGCGGCTCACCGAGCGCCGGCTCACCCTGGACGTCTCGGACGCCGCGGTGCACTGGCTGGCGGTCGAGGGCAACGACCCCGCGTACGGTGCCCGCCCGCTGCGGCGGCTGGTGCAGACCGCCATCGGCGACCAGCTGGCCCGGGAGATCCTCAGTGGCGAGGTGCTCGACGGGGACACCGTCCGGGTGGACGTCACCGGCGACGCGCCCGGCAGCGGGCTGACCGTCGGCCCGGCACGGGACTGAGCGGCCCCGAGCGGCCGTGCCGGGC
>NZ_BAAHCA010000153.1:0-7856 GCF_054776295.1 Streptomyces sparsus | reverse complement strand
GGACGCTTCCTTCGGATTCCCTTCCGGGTCTCCTCCGGGCGCTTCCCTTCGGTGTGTTCACTACTTTAGTGGATTCCCGGCCAGACTCCTAATCGAGTCTTTCTGTTCATTTTCGGCGCACCGAAAATGAACCCCTCCGGGGTTACCGTGTGTAGTGTGTGCCGCGCCAAGATCGCTTCTGCTCGGTCGTGGAGACCGACGCTGACGCGCTTCTGTTTCAGCGGCTCGGACTACGTTAGGCGTCCGCACCCGCCGCGTCAAGTCCGTTCCGACGGCGACGTGGTTGGTGGGCCCGGTAGGGGCTGACGGTGGCGTCGCCGTCGATCCAGAACCGCCACGGCTGGTGGGCTCCCTCCCCACCGACCCCGGTGCGGGGGCCGCTGCGGAAGCGGTCAGGAGCCGTCGGCTCACCGGCCAGCACCTGGAGCGGCGCGTCCGCGGATCCGGAGCAGACGTCGGTGCCGTTCAGGTGGCGGTCCACGCCCAGGGCGGTCGCGAGCCGCGCCGGGCCACGGGCCAACTCGCTGTCGCGGCGGGCCGTCAGCCGCCGTGGGCGAGCCGTCTCGTGGCCCGAGAGCACTTCGCCGGCTCTGAGCAGAACCCCGGCGGCCGTTCCCTGCGTCTCACACACCAGGTTGAGGCAGTGCCACATCCCGTAGGTGAAGTACACGTAGGCGTGACCGGGAGGGCCGAACATGACGGCGTTGCGCGCGGTACGACCACGGAAGGCGTGCGATCCGGGGTCGCGCGCACCGGCATACGCCTCGACCTCGGTCAGCCGCAGGGCGAGAGGTCCGTCGTCGGTGGCCCGGACCAGGACGCGGCCCAGCAGGTCGGGGGCCACCTCCAGAACAGGGCGCGCGAAGAAGGTGCGTGGCAAGGCAGTACGGTCACGGCCAACAGACATGTCGCTCGAGCGTAGTCGAGTGTCGGGGAAGGACGAGATGGCCATCAAGAAGCTGTTCGCAAGTGTGGGGATCGGCGGGGCGTCGGTGGAGACGGTGCTCACCGAGCCCAACGTGCTGCCGGGCGGAGTGGTGCACGGTGAGGTCAGGATCGAGGGCGGCAAGGTGCCGCAGCAGATCCAGGGGCTGTCCGTGGGGCTCCAGGCGAAGGTCGAGGTGCAGACGCAGGACGGGGAGACGCGCCAGAACATCGAGTTCCACCGGGAGCAGCTCGGTGGCGCCTTCGAGCTCCAGCCGGGGGCGGCGCACGTGGTGCCGTTCGGGCTGAGCGTTCCGTGGGAGACGCCGGTGACGATGTTCCTCGGACAGCCGCTGGCCGGCACCCACATCGGGGTGACCACCGAGCTGGACATCGCCCGGGCCGTCGACTCCACCGACCTCGACCCGATCAACGTGCACCCGCTGCCGGCGCAGCAGGCGCTGCTGGAGGCGTTCGGCTCGCTCGGGTTCCGGTTCAAGAACGCCGACATGGAGAAGGGCACGGTGCACGGCACCCGGCAGCAGCTGCCCTTCTACCAGGAGATCGAGTTCCACGCGCCGTCCCAGTACCGCGGGCTCAACGAGGTCGAGCTGACCTTCGTCGCCGACGGCCGGGTCATGGACGTGGTGCTGGAGATGGACAAGAAGCCGGGGCTGTTCACCAGCGGCAGCGACTCCTACCGCTCTTTCCAGATGGACCTCGACGGTTTCCAGCAGACCGACTGGGCGGCCTACCTCAACCAGTGGCTGGCAGAGGTGGGCAGCAAGCGCAACTGGTTCTGACCCGGTGCGGCCGGCCGCGCCGGTCCGCAGGCGCCTCGGTCGGACGCGGCGGCGTGGCCGGAGTGGCGGAACGGTCGGTGGTCAGGCCAGCAGCACCGTCATCGGCGTGCTGCGGGCCGACCAGTAGGCGACGGCCGCGGAGAGCACCTCCGCGGCCGTCGCCGCGTCGGCGGGGGCGGCGCGGCGGAAGTCGCTCCACGAACGCAGCGCCAGCAGGTACCCCCCGGTGTCGCCCCACCAGGACAGGTCCGTGAGGCAGTCGGCGAACGCGTCCCAGTTGTGTCCGAACCAGTCGGGCAGGTCGAGAGCCGGTGCACAGCGCTTGAAGAAGGCCGCTTTGTCGTGCACGCCGGCCAGCTCGACCTCCGCACACCGGAGATCGGCGCTGGCCGCTGCCTCCGCCAGGCCGGGCAGGGGGGCGGCGGACTGGGCGAGGGGCCAGCGGTAGAGGCCGGGGGGCACGGACCCGTCGAGCAGTCCGTCGAGGTCCGCGTCGGGCAGCGTGGGTGGGTCTAGGGGTTCGGTCATGGCTGTACCACCGCCTGGAAGCTCTCGTAGTGGTCGCTGGTGTAGAAGCGCTCGCCCTCACGGCCCGCGACGATGCGGCGGGCGCCGCGGTCGGGGGACCCCGGAGTGGGCACCGTGTACTCGCGGTAGTGCCCGCGTGCCCTGTCCGGCAGCCGGCGTTCGAAGTTGCCGAACACCGAACCGTCCTTCTCATAGGGGTACGGACCGTCCCGCTCGATGAGCCGCAGGGTCTCCCGGGCTTCGGGAGGCAGCTGCTTGGGGGTGACGGTCTCCATGCCCGCGGCCCAGGACGGCGTCGCCGGGGCCGAGGACGTCGGGCCGGTCGTGGCCCGGTCGCTGCCGGTCCCGCAGCCGGCGAGCAGCAGGGCGCACACGGTCAGGCACGCGAGCAGCATCTTTCGTAGCACCCGGACATGCTGCCAGGGGCGCCCGCGGCGGCTGGTTAGGCTGGCCGGGACAGCGATTCGCGATCAGGAGGATTTCCCGTGACCGAGCAGCAGCGCCGCCCGCTCCCCCACGACTTCCACCCCCCGGTTCCGTCGTTCACCGTGGTCAGCGATGACCTGGCCGACGGCGGGGAGCTGCGGGAAGCGCAGGCGCAGGCCGGCGGCAACACCTCCCCGCACCTGCGGTGGGAGGGTTTTCCCGAGGGCACCAGGAGCTTCGCGGTGTCCTGTTTCGACCCGGACGCCCCGACCGGCAGCGGCTTCTGGCACTGGTCGGTCTTCAACATCCCGGCGACGGTGACCGAGCTGCCTGCGGGCGCCGGCAGCGGGGAGTTCAAGGGGCTGCCCGAGGGGCTGGTCCAGGTCCGCAACGACGACGGCACCCGCGACTTCGGGGGTGCCGCGCCGCCGCCCGGTGACGGCCCGCACCGCTACGTCTTCACCGTGTACGCGGTGGGCGAGGAGGAGCTCGGGCCCGACGCGGACGCCTCACCGGCGGCCGTCGGTTTCCACCTGCGGTTCAAGGCGATCGGCCGCGCGCAGCTCGTCGCCGAGTACGAGGTGCCGGCCGGGTCCTGACCCGGCCGGCGTCCGACCCGGTGCCCGTTGCGGTTCCGGGTCCGGGTCGGTCTGCCCTTTCGGTCGACCGACACCGCGTTTCCTCCGTCCCGTCATCTGCCGTCCATCCGGCGGAAATTGCGTTGTCCGTCGGAATGGGCAGCGGCACAGTGGTGCTCACCCGCCGCGGGGCGGGTGAACGGGGAGGTGGACGGGATGCGCGAGACCTTGGTGCTCAACGCGAGCTTCGAGCCGTTGTCGACGGTGTCGCTGCGGCGGGCCGTGGTGCTGGTGCTGCATGACAAGGCCGTCGTCGAGCAGTCGCATCCCGGGTTGCGGGTCCGGGCGGCCGGGCTGGAACTGCCCGTGCCGCAGGTGGTCAGGCTGCGCAGGTACGTGCGCGTGCCGTTCCGACAACGGGCGCCCTGGTCGCGTCGCGGCGTGCTGGTGCGTGACCGGCACCGGTGCGCGTACTGCGGTCGGCGCGGCACGACCGTCGACCACGTGGTGCCCCGGTCGCGCGGCGGTGGCGACACCTGGCTGAACACCGTGGCTGCCTGCGCGGAGGACAACCATCGCAAGGCCGACCGCACCCCCGCGCAGGCGGGCATGCTGCTGCTCACCCAGCCGTTCGAGCCGACGCCGGCGGACGCGCTGCTGCTGGCCCTGAACCTGCGGCAGGGTGAGGCACTGCCGGAGTGGCTGCCGCTGCCCGCCCGCGCCCACGCCTGAACCGCGTCCTTGACGTTTCCGCCCCCGGTACCGAGGAAGTCGGTACCGGGGGCGGAGGCGTTGCCGGGCCTGCGTGCAGTGGCGGGTGCGGTGACGGCGGCGCCGGCCGGGTGCGGTGCGTCAGTCGATGGGCGGGCGCTCGGTGGGGGTGACGCTCTTCGAGCTGCCGCCGCCCCCGCTGTTGCCTCCGCCGCGGAACCCGTCCAGCGCTCCGCCGAGCCCCTTCAGCGCGTCGCCGATCTCGCTGGGCACGATCCACAGCTTGTTGGCGTCGCCCTCGGCGATCTTCGGCAGCATCTGGAGGTACTGGTAGGAGAGCAGCTTCTGGTCCGGGTCACCGGCGTGGATCGACTCGAAGACCGTACGGATGGCCTGGGCCTCACCCTCGGCGCGCAGCGCGGCGGCCTTGGCGTCACCTTCGGCACGCAGGATCTCGGACTGCTTGTGGCCTTCGGCCTGCAGGATCTCCGACTGCCGGACACCTTCGGCCTGGAGGATCGCGGCCCGCTTGTCACGGTCGGCGCGCATCTGCTTCTCCATCGAGTCCTGGATGGAGGTGGGCGGCTCGATGGCCTTCAGCTCGACGCGGTTGACGCGGATGCCCCACTTGCCCGTCGCCTCGTCGAGCACTCCGCGCAGCGCGGCGTTGATCTCCTCGCGGGAGGTCAGCGTCCGCTCGAGGTCCATGCCGCCGATGATGTTGCGGAGCGTGGTGACGGTGAGCTGCTCGATCGCCTGGATGTAGCTGGCGACCTCGTAGGTGGCCGCCCGGGCGTCCGTGACCTGGTAGTAGATGACGGTGTCGATGTTCACGACCAGGTTGTCCTGGGTGATCACCGGTTGCGGGGGGAACGGCACTACCTGCTCGCGGAGGTCGATCCGGTTGCGGATGGTGTCGATGAACGGCACGACGATGTTGAGGCCCGCGTTCAGCGTGCGGGTGTAGCGGCCGAAGCGCTCGACGATGGCGGCGCTGGCCTGCGGAATGACCTGGATCGTCTTGATGAGTGCGATGAAGACCAGCACCACAAGGATGATCAGCACGATGATGACGGCGTCCATCGCGTCCCCCTGGGTTCTCGGATTGTTCTACGGGGTGTGACTGCTCGGTTGGCGACAGCTATCACATCACGACGGCGGTCGCTCCGTCGATCTCCACGACGTCCACCCGGCTGCCCGGCTCGTAGGAGTCGCCCACGTCCAGGGAGCGGGCCGACCAGACCTCACCGCCGATCTTGACCCGGCCGCCGTGCCCGTCCACGCGTTCGAGCACGACCGCGTGCCGGCCCTTGAGTGCGTCGACACCGCTGGCCAGCTCCGGGCGCTCGGCCCGCATGCGTTTGGCCACTGGTCGGACCACGACGATCAACGCGGTCGAGACGAGGGCGAAGACCACCACCTGCGCGACGGGCCCGCCGCCGAGCCCGGCCGTGATCGCCCCCGCCACGGCGCCGACCGCCAGCATGCCGAACTCCGGCATCGCGGTCATCACCAGGGGGATTCCCAGCCCTACGGCTGCCACCAGCCACCACACCCATACGTCCACGAGGTCAATGGTAGAGGCGGTCGCCCCACCGCGACAGGGCGTGTACGGCCGGTGGTCAGCCGAGCGGCAGCCCCTGGGCGGCCCAGCGGTCCGCCCGGCGCTCCACCACCAGCGGCAGGCCGAAGCAGCGCGACAGGTTCTGGGAGCTCATCTCCGTCTCCAGCGGGCCGGCGGTGAGCACCTTGCCCTGGCGGATCATCAGGACGTGGGTGAAGCCGGGCGGGATCTCCTCGACGTGGTGGGTGACCATCACCATGGAGGGCGCGTAGGGGTCCTGCGCGAGCCGTCCGAGTCGGCGCACCAGGTCCTCGCGCCCGCCGAGGTCGAGGCCGGCCGCCGGCTCGTCGAGCAGCAGCAGTTCCGGGTCGGTCATCATCGCCCGGGCGATCTGGGTGCGCTTGCGTTCACCCTCGGAGAGGGTGCCGTACCGGCGGTCCAGGAACTCGTTCATGCCGAGCCGGTCGAGGAAGGCGCGGGCGCGGTCCTCGTCCATCGCCTCGTAGGTCTCCTGCCAGCCGGCGGTCATGCCGTACGCGGCGGTCAGCACGGTCTGGAGCACGGTCTGGCTGCGCGGCAGCTTCTCGGCGAGCGCGCTGCCGGCCATGCCGATGCGCGGGCGGAGGTCGAAGACGTCGACGCCGCCGAGCTTCTCGCCGAGGATCGTGGCGGTGCCCGTGGTGGGGAAGAGGTAGCTGGAGGCCAGATTGAGCAGGGTGGTCTTGCCGGCGCCGTTGGGGCCGAGGATGATCCAGCGTTCCCCTTCCTTCACGGACCAGGAGACGTCGTCCACCAGAGCCCGGCCCTCGCGGACCACGGATACGTCCACCAGCTCCAGTACATCGCTCATGAGCGCGTTGTCTCCCATGCAGTCGCGTTCGCCCGTACCGGTGGGCACGGTCCCCAGGGAAAACCTACGCCACCGGTCCGGCTCCGCTGCCGCCAGGCTTGTCCCTAAGGTGGGGGCATGCTCGATGAACCACGTTCGGGGCGGTTGGCCGCCTGGGGTAACGCGCTGCTCGCCGGGGAGGCGTCGCCCGACGAGGCGGCCGACCGGATCGTCGGGTCGGACGCCGTGCACCGGGTCGCCGACCTGCCGTCGGAGTCCGGCACGGTGGGATGGACGCTGGCACTCGGCAGGCTGCGGTCGCTGGGTGCGGAGGGACTGCGGGTCGCGCTCCCGGCGCCGGGGCACCCGCTCGGCCTGAGCGGGCCGCCCGACTTCAACGCCCTGGCCCTGCAGGCCGGCGAGGCGGTACTGGTGTCCGGCACCGCCCTGGGCCTGGTGCCGTCGGTGCACGCGGTCGGCCCGGCGGGTGACCGCCACGTGGAGGTGGTCTGGAGCTGCCTGCCGGTGCGGGAGGGCCCGCCCGCGGACGTGCCCTCGCTGGCCGAGGCGGAACGTGAGCTGGCGGAGGCGCTGCACTCGGCGACCACGGCGCTGGTGAAGCTTGACGTGGCCGGGTCGGGTGCCGCGACCAGGGGCGCGCTGGAGGCCTACCAGGCACGTGCGGAGGCGGACCACCACCTGCTCGCGCCAGGGTATCCGCCCCGCGCGGTACGGGTGCTCTCGCTCGCCCAGCGGGTTGCCGCACTGCTGGCCATCGCCGGGGCGCCCGAGCACGGTTCCGCGGTCAGCGCCTCCGAGATCGCGGCCCGCAGCGAGGTGCTGCGGCCGGTGGAGCGCACGGCCCGGCGTGCGCAGGTGGCGGCGTACAACGCGTACGCCGAGGAGTTGCAGCGCGGCCGGGGTTGAGGAGGGCGGACACACGAAGGCTCCGCGTGCCGCACCGGATGGGTGCGGTCCGCGGAGCCCGAGGTGCCGAGACGGCCAAGCTCAGTCGTTGACGCCCTCGTTGCCGAAGGTGGGGTTGAGCGCACCGATCACGGTGACGGTGTTGCCCACCAGGTTCACGGGGATGTGCACGGGCACCTGGGCCAGGTTGCCGGAGCCCACACCCGGGGAGTGCGAGGCTGCGCCGGCGGCCGACGCGTCGGCGAATGCGGCACCGGCCGTGGCGCCGACAGCGACACCGGCAGCGGCGACAACGAAGGCGGCCTTCTTGGCAGCGTTCATGTGATTGGTTCCTCCTGGTTGCGATTCACGACTCCCGCCGGGAGTCACAGCAGGAGAAACGCCTCAGCACGTCGGACGACACGGGCGGGCGGCGGACTGACGCCCGTTCGGAGCATCGTCGCGGCGCTCCTGCACGCCGGGGCACGCCCCGCGTGCGACGTTGAGCGCCCGCCGAACGGGACCGGCGGGCGTAGCGCCCCGGGGGACTACGGCCGTGACGGCCTGTGGCGGCGAACTGCGGCGGG
>NZ_BAAHCA010000152.1:0-7859 GCF_054776295.1 Streptomyces sparsus | reverse complement strand
GTGCCCGGAGGTGAGTGGCGGGCACCTGGTGGACGGCGGTGGCGCTGTTCGCCGGTGGGGCGCTGCTCTACGCGCGGCGGGGGGCGGCCGAGCCGCGCTGCTGGTAGCGGCGCAGCAGCGGCCAGAGCGTGATGCCGACGAGCAGCGCGAGGAAGTGGCCCCAGTTGGTGAGCGGATCGGTGAGCGACACGAGGTCGGAGACGACCGTGGTGCCGACGACGGCGAGCAGCACCCAGCGCAGCCACACCACGCGCAGCACGCCGGCCAGTGCGGCCGTGCAGGCCAGCACGCCGTAGCTGATGCCGTAGTCGAAGCGGGTCAGGGAGGACTCGGGGAGGTGGCCGGTGGCGACGGCCACCGCCACCGTCAGCTGGGTGGCCAGGGTGGCCAGCACGTGGCCGACGGCGAAGACGGCCGCGGTGCGCCAGCCGCCGACGCGGCGCTCCAGTGCCGTCAGGACCAGGACGAACCCGATGGTGAACGGGGAGAGCAGCGGGCCGGAGTGGAAGAGCGCGCTCGCGACGAGCACGAACAGCGGCTCCTGCTTGAGGTTCTCGACGTCGGCGCTGGAGCCGGCGAGCAGCCGGGTCGCCGCGGACGGGTCGGCGAACTCGACGAGCAGCGTGGTGGCGACGAGCAGCAGCCCGAAGCAGAACGTGAAGGGTGTGCCGAACGGGGTCGGCAGCAGCCGCAGCAGCTGGGTGTGAGGGGCGACGGGGACGTGCTCCGGTTCTTCGGGTCGTGCGGGGGCGGGCAGGCGTGGCAGGGTGGCGTCGGTCTCCCGGCGATCCGTCGAACGGTCCGACCGTGCCCACGTGCGCATGCCCGGCTCCTTTGCATGACAGGCGTCGACGACCTGGTGCGGTGCGGTCCACGCCCGTGTCCCGCGGCCGGGAGCGCCCGTGTGGTGCACGTTCGCGGACCCGGCCTTCGTCAATGTCAGTCGTCAGGGGGGTGGCTGTCAACCGGGTGGGTGAGGATGTCGGTATGCGCCACTCGTATGACATCGACGACGCACCGCGGGTTCTGGACCGACGGCAGGGGCCGTGGGGTGAGGTGGTCCTGCGCCGGCACGGCCGGTTGCTCCAGATCATCGCCAACGGCTGCTTCCTGATGGACACCTCAGACGGCCGTTCCGAGCGGCTGCTCGTGCGGCGCGCGCTGGCCGCGCTGGACGGGCGGCAGGCCCCGGCCGTGCTGATCGGCGGCCTCGGGGTGGGGTTCTCGCTGGCCGAGGCGGCGGCGGAGCCCCGGTGGGGGCGGATCACCGTGGTGGAGCGGGAGGAAGCCGTCATCGACTGGCACCGCTCGGGTCCGCTGGCGGACGTCTCGGGTGCGGCACTGGCCGATCCGCGGACCGAGATCGTGCACGCCGACCTGGTCGCGCACCTGTACGAGGGCACGGGCCGGTACGACGTGCTGTGCCTGGACGTGGACAACGGTCCGGACTGGACGGTCACCGACGGCAACCGGTCGCTGTACTCACCGGAGGGGCTGGCGGCGTGCGCGGCCCGGTTGCGGCCGGGCGGAGTGCTGGCCGTCTGGTCGGCCAGGCCCTCGCCGCGCTTCGAGGACACATTGCGCGATAACGGATTCGAGGCGGTTACCACCGAAGAGATCACGGTCGTCCGAGGCGTCCCCGACGTGGTGCACCTGGCGGTCCGACCGGCGTAGCCGCCGTGCGTGTCGGCGCCTTACGCTGCTGCTCGGTCATCTGGCGCGGGACGGGCACAGGGCGGACGCATGGAGCAGCGGAACACGGCACAGCAGCAGGGCGTCACGGGTGCGGCCACCCCCGGGGCCCAGCGGCGGGTGCTGGTGGTGGAGGACGACGCGACGATCGTCGACGCGCTCGCGGCCCGGTTGCGGGCCGAGGGCTTCCTCGTGCAGACCGCGGCCGACGGGCCGACGGCGGTCGAGGCGGCGGAGGAGTGGCAGCCCGACCTGCTGGTGCTGGACGTGATGCTGCCGGGCTTCGACGGCCTGGAGGTGTGCCGGCGCGTGCAGGGCAGGCGCCCGGTCCCGGTGCTGATGCTGACCGCGCGTGACGACGAGACGGACATGCTGGTCGGGCTGGGAGTGGGCGCCGACGACTACATGACGAAGCCGTTCTCGATGCGCGAGGTGGTGGCCCGGGTGCACGTGCTGCTGCGCCGGGTGGAGCGGGCGGCGCAGGCCGCGGTGTCCCCGCAGTCGGGCATCCTGCGCTTCGGTGAGCTGGAGATCGACCACGCCCAGCGCCGGGTGCGGGTCACCGGTCAGGACGTGCACCTGACGCCGACCGAGTTCGACCTGCTGGTGTGCCTGGCGCACTCGCCGCGCGCGGTGCTGTCCCGGGAGCAGCTGCTCGCCGAGGTGTGGGACTGGGCGGACGCCTCGGGGACCCGCACGGTCGACAGCCACATCAAGGCGCTGCGCCGCAAGATCGGGGCGGAGCGGATCCGGACCGTGCACGGTGTGGGGTACGCGTTGGAGACGCCCGCCGCGGCCGCCGACGGCGGGTGAGGGCCGTGGACACGGTGCACGCCGGTCGGCCGCGGCCGACCTGGCGCGCCCGGTTCTGGGCCTGGCTGCGGCCGGTGGACCCGTACCGCTCGGTGAAGGCGGCGCTGGGCGCGCTGGTGATCGCCTCGGTGGCGATCACCACGTTCCTGATCTTCGTGGCGTTCCAGTCGGCGATCGAGCTCCAGGTGATCGCGGTGTTCGCGGTCATCGCGTCGCTGCTGGTGGCGCAGTTCGTGGCGCACGGCCTGGTGGCGCCGCTGGACGAGCTGACCGACGCGGCGCGGGGCATGGCCGGCGGCGACTACTCGCGGCGGGTGCGGTTCGACCGCCGGGACGAGCTGGGTGAGCTGGGCGCCACCTTCAACCGCATGGCGGCGGACCTGGAGGCCGTCGACCGGCACCGCAAGGAGCTGGTGGCCAACGTCTCGCACGAGCTGCGCACCCCGATCGCCGGGCTGCGCGCGGTGCTGGAGAACGTCGTGGACGGCGTGTCGGACCCGGACCCGGAGACGATGCGGACGGCGCTGCGGCAGACCGAGCGGCTGAGCGGGCTGGTGACGCACCTGCTGGACCTGTCCCGGCTGGACAACGGCGTGGTACCGCTGCACGCCCGCCGGTTCGAGGTGTGGCCGTACCTGGCGAACGTGCTGAAGGAGGCGAACATGAGCAAGGGGCCCGGTCACAGCCGCACCGACGTCCACCTGCACCTGGACGTCTCGCCGCCCGAGCTGGTCGCGCACGCCGACGTGGAGCGCCTGCACCAGGTGGTGGCCAACCTGATCGACAACGCGGTCAAGCACAGCCCGCCGCACGGCCGGGTGACGGTGCGGGCGCGTCCGGGCAGCCAGCCGCAGGCGCTGGAGCTGGAGGTGGAGGACGAGGGTCCGGGCATACCGCAGGGCGACCGGGACCGGGTCTTCGAGCGGTTCGGCCGGGTCTCCGGCGCGGACTCGGCGCAGGACGGCGGCACCGGTCTCGGCCTGGCCATCGCCAGTTGGGCGGTCGATCTGCACGGCGGCCGTATCTCGGTGGCCGAATCCACTCGCGGTTGCCGCATGCGTGTCACTCTCCCGGGTCCGGGCAAGTCGAGTGATTGACGTACGCTCGGTGCGGAAGCCACCGGTCCACCGGGTGACATCTCGGTGAACCGCTGACGGCTGCGGCAATCGGGCGCCGCAGTCGAAGGCCCGCGCACCCTGGCGGCTCGGAACCTCGTTTGTTTCCCGCCTGTCTGAGCGCACAAACACACCCGTGAATGTGACTTGCGCGACGAGAAGCGGGTGCGGACTGCACCGAACGGCCTCGGGGGCGTAGCCTTGATTCCCGCTGTCCACCACGATGTGAAGCGGAAGAGGGCGGTTGCCGCCGTGTCGTCTCAGTCCCCGAAGACCTCGAGCATCTCGACCGACCAGGACGGCCAAGGGAAGAATCCCGCGGCCGGCTTCGGTCCCAACGAGTGGCTCGTCGACGAGATCTACCAGCAGTACCTCCAGGACCCGAACTCGGTAGACCGGGCCTGGTGGGACTTCTTCGCCGACTACAAGCCCGGGAAGACGACGAGCTCCGCGCCGCCGAAGCCCGCCGCTGAGTCGGCCGCCGAGCCGGCCCGGGCGCCGGCCGGAGCGGAGAAGCCCCAGGCCGCCGACGCCCCCGCGCAGCCGAAGGCCGAGCAGCCGCAGGCGAAGACCGAGAAGCCGCAGCCGAAGGCCGAGCAGGCCCAGCCCGAGGCCAAGGCCGCGCCGAAGGCGCAGCCGAAGCAGGCCGAGGAGCGGCCCAAGGCCGAGGCGAAGGCCGAGCCGAAGCAGTCCAAGAGCGCGCCGAAGCCCGCGGCCGAGAGCGGTGGGCAGGCCGAGCAGCAGGACGGCCCCGAGTACGTGACGCTGCGCGGCCCGGCCGGTGCCGTGGTCAAGAACATGAACGCCTCGCTGGAGCTGCCGACCGCCACGTCGGTCCGCGCGGTGCCGGTGAAGCTGCTGTTCGACAACCGCATCGTCATCAACAACCACCTCAAGCGCGCCCGGGGCGGCAAGGTCTCCTTCACGCACCTCATCGGCTACGCCATGGTGCAGGCGCTCAAGGCGATGCCCTCGATGAACCACTCGTTCACCGAGAAGGACGGCAAGCCGACCCTGGTGAAGCCCGAGCACGTCAACCTGGGCCTCGCCATCGACCTGGTGAAGTCCAACGGTGACCGCCAGCTGGTCGTCGCGGCGATCAAGCAGGCCGAGACGCTCACCTTCTTCGAGTTCTGGCAGGCGTACGAGGACATCGTTCGGCGGGCCCGCAACGGCAAGCTGACGATGGACGACTTCACCGGCGTCACCGCGTCGCTGACCAACCCCGGCGGCATCGGCACCGTGCACTCCGTGCCGCGCCTGATGCCCGGTCAGGGCCTCATCGTCGGTGTCGGCGCGATGGAGTACCCGGCGGAGTTCCAGGGCACCTCGCAGGACACCCTGAACAAGCTCGGCGTCTCCAAGGTGATGACGCTGACCAGCACCTACGACCACCGGGTGATCCAGGGCGCCGCGTCGGGCGAGTTCCTGCGCCAGATGCACCAGCTGCTGCTGGGCGAGAACAACTTCTACGACGACATCTTCGAGGCCCTGCGCATCCCGTACGAGCCGGTGCGCTGGAACCGGGACATCGACGTCAGCCACGACGACGAGGTCACCAAGGCCGCCCGGGTCTTCGACCTGATCCACTCCTACCGGGTCCGCGGCCACGTCATGGCCGACACCGACCCGCTGGAGTACAAGCAGCGCAAGCACCCCGACCTGGACATCGCCTCGCACGGCCTCACCCTGTGGGACCTGGAGCGCGAGTTCGCCGTCGGCGGCTTCGCCGGCAAGTCCATGCTCAAGCTGCGCGACATCCTCGGTGTGCTGCGCGACTCGTACTGCCGGACCACCGGCATCGAGTACATGCACATCCAGGACCCCAAGCAGCGCCGCTGGATCCAGGACCGGGTGGAGCGCCCGCACTCCAAGCCGGACCGCCAGGAGCAGCTGCGCATCCTGCGCCGCGTCAACGCCGCCGAGGCGTTCGAGATCTTCCTGCAGACGAAGTACGTCGGCCAGAAGCGCTTCTCGCTGGAGGGCGGCGAGTCCGTCATCCCGCTGCTCGACGCGGTGCTGGACTCGGCCGCCGAGTCGCGGCTGGACGAGGTCGTCATCGGCATGGCCCACCGCGGCCGGCTGAACGTGCTGGCGAACATCGTCGGCAAGTCGTACGCGCAGATCTTCCGCGAGTTCGAGGGCAACCTCGATCCGAAGTCGATGCACGGCTCCGGCGACGTCAAGTACCACCTCGGCGCCGAGGGGACCTTCACCGGCCTCGACGGTGAGCAGGTCAAGGTCTCGCTGACCGCGAACCCCTCCCATCTGGAGGCCGTGGACCCGGTCGTCGAGGGTGTGGCGCGCGCCAAGCAGGACATCATCGGCAAGGGCGGCACCGACTTCACCGTGCTGCCCGTCCAGCTGCACGGCGACGCGGCCTTCGCAGGCCAGGGTGTGGTCGCCGAGACGCTCAACATGTCGCAGCTGCGCGGCTACCGCACCGGCGGCACCGTGCACATCGTCATCAACAACCAGGTCGGGTTCACCGCGGCGCCGGAGTCGGCGCGTTCGTCGATGTACTCCACCGACGTGGCGCGGATGATCGAGGCACCGATCTTCCACGTCAACGGTGACGACCCGGAGGCCGTCGTGCGCGTCGCACGGCTCGCCTTCGAGTACCGGCAGGCGTTCAACAAGGACGTGGTCATCGACCTCATCTGTTACCGCCGCCGCGGCCACAACGAGGGCGACAACCCGCACTTCACGCAGCCGCTGATGTACAACCTGATCGACAAGAAGCGCTCGGTGCGCAAGCTGTACACCGAGTCGCTGATCGGCCGGGGCGACATCACCATGGAGGAGGCGGAGCAGGCGCTCCAGGACTTCCAGGGGCAGCTGGAGAAGGTCTTCACCGAGGTCCGCGAGGCCACCGTGGACCCGAGCCCGGCCGAGATGCCGCCGCCCGCCGCGGAGTTCCCGGTGGCCGTGGACACGGCCGTCAGCGCCGAGGTCATCAAGCGGATCGCCGAGTCGCAGGTCAACATCCCCGACCGGGTGACGGTGCACCCGCGGCTGATGCCGCAGCTCCAGCGCCGGATGGCCATGGTCGAGGACGGCACGATCGACTGGGGCATGGGTGAGACCCTCGCCATCGGCTCGCTGCTGATGGAGGGCACCCCGGTGCGCCTCGCCGGCCAGGACTCGCGCCGCGGCACGTTCGGCCAACGGCACGCGGTGCTGCTGGACCAGAACACCGGCAACGACTACACGCCGCTGCTGTACCTCTCGGACGACCAGGCCCGCTACAACGTCTACGACTCGCTGCTCAGCGAGTACGCGGCGATGGGCTTCGAGTACGGCTACTCGCTGGCCCGCCCCGAGGCGCTGGTGATGTGGGAGGCGCAGTTCGGTGACTTCGTCAACGGCGCACAGATCGTCGTGGACGAGTTCATCAGTTCGGCCGAGCAGAAGTGGGGCCAGACCTCCGGCGTCACGCTGCTGCTGCCGCACGGCTACGAGGGCCAGGGCCCGGACCACTCCTCGGCCCGGATCGAGCGTTTCCTCGCGCTGTGCGCGCAGAACAGCATGACGGTCGCCGCGCCGTCGCTGCCGTCGAACTACTTCCACCTGCTGCGCTGGCAGGTGCACAACCCGCACCACAAGCCGCTGGTCGTCTTCACCCCGAAGTCGATGCTGCGGCTGAAGGCGGCGGCCTCCAAGACGGAGGAGTTCACCACCGGCTCCTTCCGTCCGGTCATCGGGGACCTTCCCGTGGAGTCCGGGGAGGTGGACGCCTCGCAGATCCGCAAGGTCGTGTTCTGCTCGGGCAAGGTCTACTACGACCTCGACGCCGAGCGGAAGAAGCGCGGCGTCAAGGACACCGCGATCGTCCGCCTGGAGCGGCTGTACCCGCTGCCCAGCACGGAGATCCAGGCCGAGATGGCCAAGTACAGCGGTGCCGAGAAGTTCGTGTGGGCCCAGGAGGAGCCGGCCAACCAGGGCGCGTGGCCGTTCATCGCGCTCAACCTGGTGGACCACCTGGACCTGATCATCGGTTCCGAGCCGGTGCCCAACGCGGACCGGCTGCGGCGCGTCTCGCGCTCGTCGTCGTCGTCGCCGGCGGTGGGTTCGGCCAAGCGTCACCAGCAGGAGCAGCAGGAGCTCGTCAACCAGGTCTTCGACCTCTGACGGTTGCTCCCACCGTCGTCACCGCGGGGCCCGGCCCCGCGGCGGCGACGGTCACACGCCGGAGGGGACCTCGCCGCACCGCGGCGGGGTCCCCTCCGCGGTGGGGGG
>NZ_BAAHCA010000151.1:0-7863 GCF_054776295.1 Streptomyces sparsus | reverse complement strand
GCCGCCGCGGGCGCGGGCGGGCTCGGGGGCGATGGCGGCGGGCACGGGCACCACCACGACCGTCCGCCCGCGGTCGCCTGGCTGCTGCTGGTGCCGGTACTGGCCCTGCTGCTCTTCCCGCCGCCCCCGCTCGGCTCCTACACCGCCTCCCGCGACGGCGGCCTGACCGTGGAACTGCCCAGCTCCTACGGCACGTTGCCCCGCCAGGACCCGGTCCGGCTGTCCATGACCGAGTTCACCGGCCGGGTGCAGCGGGACGAAGGGCGCGGCCTGGACGGCCGCGCCGTCGCCCTGATCGGCTTCGTCACCCCGCGTCCCGACGGCGGCTGGTACCTCACCCGGCACCTGGTCAGCTGCTGCGCGGCCGACTCCGTCAGCCTGAAGGTCCGGGTGCACGGCGCCGACCCGCCGCCGCTGGACAGCTGGGCCGTCCTGACCGGCACCTGGCGGCCGGCCGGCGGTGACGCCGTGGCCGTGGACGCCGTCACGGTCACCCCCGTCCCCGCTCCCACCAACCCCTACGGCGACACCCCGCCGCCGGCCCCCTGACCCCACGCGGCCCTGCCCGCCCCCGACCGCGCCGGCGTCAGGGCAGGGTGAGGATGCGGGGGCCGTCATCGGTGACGGCGACGGTGTGCTCGATGTGGGCGGCCCGGCTGCCGTCGGACGTGCGCAGGGTCCACCCGTCGAGGTCGGTGCGGTAGTCGTTGCCTCCACCGGACATGAGCATGGGCTCGATGGCGAGCGTCAGACCGTGGCGCAGCGGAAAGCCGCGCCGGGGCCGTCCACGGTTGGGGACGGGCGGGTCCTCGTGCATCCGGCGGCCGATGCCGTGGCCGCCGAAGTCCGTCGGCATGCCGCAGCCCGCCTCCCGCGCGACGGCGCCGATGGCGTGCGAGATGTCGCCGATGCGGTGACCGACCGTGGCTGCGGCGATTCCCGCGTCCAGGGCCCGTTGGGTGGCGGCGATGAGTTCCACATCGGCGGGGCGGGCGGTGCCGACGATGAAGCTGATCGCGGCGTCGCCGGTCCAGCCGTCGAGTTCGGCCCCGCAGTCGACGCTCACCAGGTCACCGTCGCGCAGGCGCTGGTCGCCGGGGATGCCGTGCACGACGGCGTCGTTGACGGAGACGCAGACCACGGCCGGGAAGGGCACGGGCGCGAAGGACGGCTGGTAGCCCAGGAACGGTGAGCGGGCCCCGGCTCGGGCCAGGACCGCCCGGGCGGCTTCGTCGAGTTCGCTGGGGCGCACCCCCACACCCGCCGCCTGCCGGGCGGCCTCCAGCGCGTGGGCCACGACCCGCCCGGCCTCCCGCATCGCCTCCAGTGCCGCGTCTGTCTTGATCTCCACCATGTGCCCTGCTCCTCCACCGCACGCCGCCACGCACGCACCCGCCCACTGACGTCCACGCACGCATGCGGACACGACGGACGCGTCCGTTCACGCACACGTCCGTGCACCCAATACTTATACCGGTATTAGTATCACGGGCATGGTGAGAGTTCCCTTGAGCCCGCAGGAGCGGCAACGCGGCGAGCGGTTCGGAGCCCTGCTCCGGCAGGCGCGCGGCGAGCGCAGCATGGTGGACGTGGCGGCGGCGGCCGGAGTGTCCGCGGAGACCCTGCGCAAGATCGAGACCGGCCGGGCCCCGACCCCCGCCTTCTTCACCGTGGCAGCCCTGGCGCACGCGCTGGACGTGTCACTGGACGACCTGGTCGCCGCCTGCACCGCCGAGGACGCCGACGACTGCATCGGACCGGCCATGACCGCGTGACCCCCGCCCGTCCGCCCGCGGTGTGCGGCGCCCGGCGACGGGTACACGCAGGCGACGCGGCGGAGCACCACCCGGGACCGGGCGTCGACGGACGCGGACGCCGCCGCCGGACTTGGACGTCCCGGGCCAGGGCCTCGTCGGGACCTCGTCGGGACCTCGTCGGGACCTCGTCGGGACCTCGTCGGGACCTCGTCGAGAACAAGACGCAGCCCGCAAGCGGGCCGGAGCGAGGAGGCAGGCAGATGCGGGTCGGGGACTCCATGGCCGTGGTGACCGAGGCATCGGGCGTCACCGCGTCCGCGTCCGTGCCGGTGCCCGGCCCGTTCCGGGACGTCCCCGACCTGGCCGGCGGACGACGACTTGCCGGCCGCTGACCGCCGCCCGCAGGGCCGGGCAGGTGGCCGGGGCAGGGACCGGGCGGACGGCCGGACGGAACACCGCACAGGCGGCTGGGCCGACCGCTGGGACACGCACGAGTTCACCGAGGCCGCCGGCACCCGCGTGCACGCCGCCCTGCTGGGACCGCACACGGCACCCGAGGTGGTGTGCGTGCACGGGCTGGGCTGCTCCTACCGCTACTGGCTGCCGTTCGCCCGCAGCCTCGCACCCCACGCCAGAACGGTGGCGGTGGACCTCCCCGGCTTCGGACGCACCCCGGGCCCGGCGCGGGCACTCGACGTCCGCGGACTGTCCCTGTCCCTCGCCGACTGGCTGCGGGCCACCGCCCGAGGCCCCGTCGTCCTGGTCGGCAACTCCATCGGCTGCCAGGTCGTGGTGGACCTGGCCGTCCACGCCCCCGAACTCGTCGGCGCCGTCGTGCTCAACGGCCCCACCTGCGACCGGCACGCCCGGTCGATGACCCGTCAGGCGCTGCGCCTGATGCGCGACATCCGCTGGGAGCGGCCGTCCCTCCTCGCCACCCTGATCGGCAGCTACGCCGCCTGCGGGTTGCGCCGGGCCTGGACGACGTTCCGGCACTGCCTGCACGACCCGATCGAGCACAAACTCCACCACGTGCGCACTCCGGCCGTCGTGGCCCGTGGCGGCCGCGACCCCATCGTGCCGCGCCGATGGAGCGGGGAACTCGCCGAGCGACTCCCCCGGGGCCGACTGGTCGAGATCCCCGGCGCCGGGCACGCCCTGCACCACCGCGCCCCCCTCGAACTCGCCCGCGTCACCCGCCCCTTGCTGCCCGCCCCGCCTCCCCCGGCCCGGCCCCCGTCGCCATCCCCGCCGCAGCAGCACCCTGACGGCTGACTCCCCCGGACCGCCGACGCCGGGCGCCGGAAGACGCGAGTCACGGGTCGCGTGCCTCCATGTCACAGGAAACCGGGCTGTCTCGTCTCAGGGGTGCAATCACTGATGACCACGGAGGAGCGGACGATGGAAGCACGGCTGAACTACCTCACCAGCCCGGTCGCCGGCAAGGCGCTCAAGCACTTCATGGCGGTCGGCAGGGCGGTCAGGGAATCGACGCTGCCGCCCGTGACACAGGAGCTGGTGGCGCTGCGGGTGAGCCAGATCAACGGCTGCGCCGCCTGCGTCGACATGCACACCAAGGAGGCCGCGGCGGCCGGGGAGACGGCGGTCCGGCTGCACCTGGTGGCGGCCTGGCGGGAGGCCACGGTCTTCACCGGGGCCGAACGTGCCGCGCTCGAACTGGCCGAGCGGGGAACGCGGATCACGGACGGGGCCGCCGGCGTCAGCGACGAGGTGTGGGCACGCGCCGCCGAGCACTACGACGAGGAGCAGCTCACCTCCCTGGTGATGCTGGTGTCCTTCATGAACACGGTGAACCGGCTGAACGTCATCACCCAGCAGCCGGCCGGCGACTACGTGGCCGGACAGCTCCGCTGAGGTCCTGCTGCCCGCCCGGGAGTGAGTAGGCGGGCGTCGGCACCGGTGGCCCGGGGGTCGTGGCCCGGGCCACCGGCGGGACGGAGGATCTTCCGAAGGGATCCGGGGCGCCGAGCACAGCCGGACAGGAGGCGAGGGACCGGTCGTGAACAAGGCCGAGTCATGAACAAGGTCGAGGAGTTCGAGGAGCTGCGGCCCCTGCTGTTCTCGATCGCCTACCGGATGCTGGGCAGCGTGGCCGAGGCAGAGGACGCGGTGCAGGAGACGTGGCTGCGCTTCGACGGCTCGGCGACCCGACCCGCGTCCACCAAGGCGTACCTGTCCGCCACCGTGACCCGGGTCGCGATCGACGTGCTGCGTTCGGCCCGGGTGCGGCGGGAGCAGTACGTCGGCCCGTGGTTCCCCGAGCCGCTGCTCACCGACCCCTACGACGACCCGGCACGCGCGGCGGAGCTGGCCGACTCGGTGTCGATGGCGGCGCTGCTGCTCCTGGAGCGGCTCAGCCCGCTGGAGCGGTCGGTGTTCGTGCTGCGCGAGGTGTTCGCCTTCGGCTTCGACGACGTCGCCGGCGCGGTGGGGCGTTCGGAGGCGGCCTGCCGTCAACTGCTGGTCCGCGCCCGCCGGCACATGCGGGCGGGGCGGCCACGCTTCGAGGCGGACCGCGAAGCACGGCAGGAGCTGGCCACACGGTTCTTCGACGCGTTGAAGGAGGGCGACGTGGACGGGTTGCGGGTCCTGCTGTCCGCCGACGTCCGTATGGTCGGCGACGGCGGCGGCAAGGCCCCCCAGTTGGCCAGGGCCGTCACCGGCCCCCGGAAGGTTGCCCGGCTGCTGGCCGTCGCCTACCCGCTGATGGCCACGATCGACGTGACCTTCGAGCCGCACGACGTCAACGGCCAGCCCGGCGCGGTCTTCCGCGACCCGGACGGCAGGATCCTGCACGTCCTGGCCCTCGACATGCTCGACGGGCGGATCCGGACCATCCGCTCGGTGATCAACCCCGACAAGCTCGGCCACCTCGGCCCGGTCGCCGACGCGTGGGCCGTCGACCGCAAGCTGAGGCAGGCCCACCGCCGAACGCGATGACACGGAACCACTCCCGGCAGCGGGACCGGAACTGGAACTGAGACTGAGAGCAGCAGGCTCGCCCGGCCGAAGCGGCGCCGCCGCGTTCCGTGACACAGAAAGCCCAGGTCAGACACCGTCTGACCTGGGCTTGTGGCGGAGCCTCCTGTCGGAGTCGAACCGACGACCTACGCATTACAAGTGCGTTGCTCTGGCCAGCTGAGCTAAGGAGGCGTCGCGCGGGCGCGGGGGCCGCGCGCGGGCTCGACCACTCTACACAGCGGTTCCGGGCGCGGGCCACGGCCCTTTCGCGGTGTCGGCCGCGGTGCCCGGGACGGCTGGACGCGGGGGGTGTCCGGGCGGTGACCGGGGGTTTTCCCGGGCGGGAACTACTGACAAAGCCCGGTCCTGCGGGTAGCGTCACGCCAATGCCCGCGCCCTGCGGGCTGCACCACCTCCACCTTTACTCGGATCGTCCGGCACGTTCCTGCCGGTGAAGGAGACAACAGCATGGCTACGGTCACGTTCGACAAGGCCACCCGTGTGTACCCGGGTAGCGAGAAGCCCGCCGTCGACGGGCTCGACATCGAGATCGAGGACGGCGAGTTCCTCGTCCTCGTCGGCCCCTCCGGTTGTGGCAAGTCCACCTCCCTGCGCATGCTCGCCGGGCTGGAGGACGTCAACGGCGGCGCGATCAGGATCGGTGACCGGGACGTCACGCACCTTCCGCCGAAGGACCGGGACATCGCCATGGTGTTCCAGAACTACGCGCTCTACCCGCACATGTCGGTCGCCCAGAACATGGGCTTCGCGCTGAAGATCGCCGGTGTGTCGAAGGAAGAGATCCGCCAGAAGGTGGAGAACGCGGCGAAGATCCTCGACCTGACCGAGTACCTGGACCGCAAGCCGAAGGCCCTGTCCGGCGGTCAGCGGCAGCGTGTCGCGATGGGTCGCGCGATCGTCCGGGAACCGCAGGTGTTCCTCATGGACGAGCCGCTGTCCAACCTCGACGCCAAGCTGCGCGTGCAGACCCGTACCCAGATCGCCTCCCTCCAGCGGCGCCTGGGCATCACCACCGTCTACGTCACCCACGACCAGGTCGAGGCCATGACGATGGGCGACCGGGTCGCCGTGCTCAAGGACGGTCTGCTCCAGCAGGTCGCCTCGCCGCGCGAGATGTACGACCGTCCCGACAACCTGTTCGTGGCGGGCTTCATCGGCTCGCCCGCGATGAACCTCGTCGAGGTGCCGATCACCGACGGCGGCGCGAAGTTCGGCAACAGCGTGATCCCGGTCGCCCGCGAGGCGGTGGCCGCGGCGTCCGCCCGTGGTGACAAGACCGTCACCGTCGGCGTCCGCCCCGAGCACTTCGACCTGGTGAGCGGCGACAGCGGCCAGTCGCTGTCGAAGGACGAGCCGGCGGGCCTGGCGGTCAGCGTCAACGTCGTCGAGGAGCTGGGAGCGGACGCCTTCGTCTACGGCACCGCTCAGGTCGGCGGCGAGACCCAGGACCTCGTGGTCCGGGTCAACGGCCGCGGCGCGCCGCGGAAGGGCTCCGAGATCCACGTCCTGCCCCGCACCGGCGAGAGCCACGTCTTCGCCACCTCGTCCGGTGAGCGCCTGACCGACTGATCCGGCAGCGACCGGCCCCGCCGTGACCGCCCGCACCGGCGGGTCACGCGCGGGGCGTTCGCGGGACGCCGGTGAAGAGGGGCCGTCGCATGCGCAGTTAGCGGATGTACGGCCCCTTTTCGATCCCGTACGTCAACACGCTGCCACGCGTACGGATGGATTGTTCCCTCATCAGGGTGACTAAATGTCGCCAAATCACTACTCCTCGCTACCATCACAGGCGAACCCCTCCCGGGCACCGAACCGTCCCGGTACCGCCGGGAACCCCTTCGCGAGGAAGACACCAGTGAATCAGGCAGCGCGCCGTATCGGCAGAACTCTTGCTCTCGTCCTCCCGGTCGTCCTGGTCCTGTCCGGGACACTCGCGGTGACCCGAGTGCCTTGGGCCACCGCTCCGTCGGAGGCGCAGATGCTGACCGCGTCCTCCGAGGAGGCGTCGAGCAAGGCCCCCGCGGACGCCCCGCACGAGGTACTGCAGAGGAAGCTCCTCACCAAGCTCAAGGAGGAGGACCCGGGCGTCGCGTTGACGGGCCTCCAGCGGTCCGTGGAGCGCCGGCCGTCGCTGGCCAAGCACTGCGCGGAGATCGCCCGGGTGCTCGGCAAGGCCGCGGTGCAGAAGTACGGCACCCCGCAGCGCGCCCAGCGCTTCTCCCGCCCGGTCTGCGACACCTCCTTCGCCTCGGGTGTGGCCGACTTCCGCTGAGTCCGCGCAGACGCCCGCCGCCCGCCGCCCGCCGCCCGCCACCCCGATAGCGTGCGGAGCATGACCGTTGCTCCGCACGCACCCACCCAGGCGGTGATCCTGGCCGGCGGCCAGGGAACCCGGCTGCGCCCGTACACCGACGACAAGCCGAAGCCGATGATCGAGATCCCGGGAACGGGAACGCCGATCATCGGCCATCAGCTTTCCTGGCTCGCCACGGAAGGCGTGACGGACGTCGTCGTCTCCTGCGGGCATCTCGCCGAGGTGATGCAGCGCTGGCTGGCGCAGGCCGACCTGCCGCTGCGGATCACCACCGTCGTCGAGGACGAGCCGCTCGGACGCGGCGGCGGACTGCGGTTCGCCGCCGCCGCGCTGCCCCGCCCGTCCGAGCCCTGGTACGCGACCAACGGCGACATCTGGACCCGCTTCCCGCTGCGCGACATGGCTGCGTTCCACACCGAGCGGGACGCCGTCGCGACGCTGGCGCTCGCCCGCCCCCGGCTCCCGTGGGGCGCGGTCCGGACGGACGGCTTCGGCCACGTCGTGGACTTCATCGAGTCGCCGCCCACCGCGTACGAGATCAACGCGGGCGTCTACGTCTTCGCCTCCGGCTTCACCGAGTTGCTGCCCGAACGCGGTGACCACGAGCGCACCACGTTCCCCCGGCTGGCCAGGGAGAACCGGCTGGCCGGGTTCTCCCTGCCGCACGGCGCGTACTGGCGGGCCATCGACACCGCCAAGGACCTGACGGAAGCCGCGAAGGAACTCGCCGACCACCGGGGGACCCCTCCGACCCCCCCGGCCGCCGCCGCGGGCCCCACCGGCTCGGCG
>NZ_BAAHCA010000150.1:0-7888 GCF_054776295.1 Streptomyces sparsus | reverse complement strand
GCACCCCGAGGAGTGCCGCCACCGCCCCGCCCGGACCGGCCGTCGCGTCAGGAACCGGCCGGGCGCTCCACGGACACACGGTCGGACTGCGGCTCCCAGCACTCGACGTTCTCGAAGGCGAGCCCCGGGATGCGGTCCCGGGTGAAGACCGGGTCGAGCCCCTGCCGCCGCTGCGCCTGGTAGTCGTCCAGCAGTTTGAAGGCGACCACCGACAGCGGCAGGATCGCGACCAGGTTCACCAGCGCCATGAAGCCCATGAAGACGTCGGCGAGGTTCCACACCGTGCTGACCGTGCCGAGCGCACCGAGCACGACGGTGACCAGGACGAGCGCGCGGTAGCCGGGCAGCACCCAGGTCCGCTCGGTCATGAACTCGATGTTGGACTCGCCGTAGTAGTAGTTACCGATCATGGAGCTGAAGGCGAGCATGAAGACGACCAGCGTCAGCATGTGCCCCGCCCAGCCGCCCAGGGTGGCGGTCAGCGCGTCCTGCGTCAGGTCGGCGCCCTGCCGCCCGGCGAGCTCCGGGTTGGTGGTCAGGATGATGAACGCGGTCATCGAGCAGATCAGCAGCGTGTCGAAGAAGACGCCGAGCGACTGCACCAGCCCCTGCTTCACCGGGTGCGAGACCTGCGCGGTGGCGCCCGCGTTGGGTGCGGAGCCCAGCCCGGCCTCGTTGGAGAACATGCCGCGCCGCACGCCCTGCTGGATGGCGGCGCCGATGGCCCCGCCCGCGACCTCGCGGAAGCCGAGCGCGCCGCCGACGATGTCAGCGAAGACCCGCGGCACGTCCCCCAGGTTCATCACCACGACGACGGCACCGAGCAGCAGGTAGACGCAGGCCATGACGGGCACCAGCATGGTGGTGACGCGGGCGATGCGCCGCACTCCGCCGAAGATGACCAGCGCGAGCAGCCCGGCCAGCAGCACTCCGATCGCGGCCGGGAACCAGGAGGTGTCGGTCGCGTCGAACGAGCCGGCGGTGACCGTCCGGATGGTGTTGGACTGGACGGCGGTGAAGACGAAGCCGAAAGTCAGCGTGATGGTGATCGCGAAGACCACACCGCCCCAGCGTTTGCCCAGGCCGCGCTGGATGTAGTAGGCGGGGCCGCCCCGGAAGGTGCCGCCCTGCCTGTCGTCCCGCACCTTGTAGAGCTGCGCGAGTGTGGACTCGACGAACGCCGAGGCGGCGCCGAGCACCGCCATGACCCACATCCAGAACACCGCGCCGGCACCGCCCAGCGTGATGGCGGCGGCGACACCGGCGATGTTGCCGGTGCCGACACGGGCGGCGGCGGAGATGGTGAACGCGCCGAACGACGAGACGTGCTTGCCTCCGTCGGGGGCCGTCTCCGCCTTGCCGCGGACGACGCGCAGCATCTCGGGGAAGAGCCTCAGCTGCACGGCCTTGGAGCGGAAGGTGAACCACAGGGCGGCGACCGCCACCAGGGGGATCAGCAGATAGGTCCAGAAGACGTCGTTGACGTCGACGATGAAGGCGTCCAGAGACTCCATACGTGTCCTCAAAGTCGGATGATGCTCGGCTCTGACGGCGCACCCATGGCGTCCGGCCGCGGAAGTGGTCCTCCGTAGAAAGCTTTCGGCAGGCTACCCGGAAGCCAACACCCCATTCACCGACGAACGGTGGTTTGGCTCACACAGTGGTACATCCCACCCGGTCCGCCCCTCCTGGGCGGGAGCCGGCGCGCCGGACCCGACCGGCGGGCGAGGCGGGCGGCCGGACACGCCGAAGGGCGGCACCCCCGGCCGGGGAGTGCCGCCCTTCGTCCAGCTGCTCGGGCCCTGTGCGGTGCCGAGCCGCCTGAGCTGCGTGGAGCGACTGATCCGCGAGGATCAGAAGTCCATGCCACCGCCCATGCCGCCGGTCGGGTCCGGCGCGCCGGCTCCGGCCTTCTCCGGCTTGTCGGCGATGACGGCCTCGGTGGTGAGGAACAGCGCGGCGATGGAGGCCGCGTTCTGCAGCGCGGAGCGCGTCACCTTCGCCGGGTCGATGATGCCCTCGGCGATCATGTCGACGTACTCGCCGGTCGCGGCGTTGAGGCCGTGACCCACGGTCAGGTTGCGGACCTTCTCCACGACGACGCCACCCTCGAGACCACCGTTGACGGCGATCTGCTTGAGCGGGGCCTCCAGGGCGAGCTTGACGGCCTTCGCACCGGTCGCCTCGTCGCCTTCCAGCTCCAGCTTGTCGAAGACGCTGGACGCCTGGAGGAGGGCCACGCCACCGCCGGCGACGATGCCTTCCTCGACGGCCGCCTTGGCGTTGCGCACCGCGTCCTCGATGCGGTGCTTGCGCTCCTTCAGCTCGACCTCGGTGGCGGCACCGGCCTTGATGACGGCCACGCCGCCGGCCAGCTTCGCCAGGCGCTCCTGGAGCTTCTCGCGGTCGTAGTCCGAGTCGGAGTTCTCGATCTCGGCACGGATCTGGTTGACCCGGCCCTGGACCTGCTCGCTGTCGCCGGCACCGTCGACGATGGTGGTCTCGTCCTTGGTGATGACGACCTTGCGGGCGCGGCCGAGGAGTTCGAGACCGGCGTTCTCCAGCTTGAGGCCGACCTCCTCGGAGATGACCTGGCCACCGGTGAGGATGGCGATGTCACCGAGCATGGCCTTGCGGCGGTCGCCGAAGCCCGGGGCCTTGACGGCGACGGACTTGAAGGTGCCGCGGATCTTGTTGACGACGAGCGTGGACAGCGCCTCGCCCTCGACGTCCTCGGCGATGATCAGCAGCGGCTTGCCGGACTGCATGACCTTCTCGAGCAGCGGAAGGAGGTCCTTCACGTTGCTGATCTTGGAGTTGACGATGAGCACGTACGGGTCGTCGAAGACGGCCTCCATACGCTCCATGTCGGTGGCGAAGTACGCCGAGATGTAGCCCTTGTCGAAGCGCATGCCCTCGGTGAGCTCAAGCTCGAGCCCGAAGGTCTGCGACTCCTCGACGGTGATGACGCCTTCCTTGCCGACCTTGTCCATCGCCTCGGCGATGAGCTCGCCGATCTGCGTGTCGGCGGCCGAGATGGAGGCGGTGGAGGCGATCTGCTCCTTCGTCTCCACGTCCTTCGCCTGCTCGAGCAGGGCGGCGGAGACAGCCTCGGTGGCCTTCTCGATGCCGCGCTTGAGCGCCATCGGGTTGGCACCGGCGGCAACGTTGCGGAGTCCTTCGCGGACCAGCGCCTGCGCCAGGACGGTGGCGGTCGTCGTTCCGTCGCCGGCGACGTCGTCCGTCTTCTTGGCGACCTCCTTGACGAGCTCCGCACCGATCTTCTCGTACGGGTCCTCGAGCTCGATCTCCTTGGCGATGGACACACCATCGTTGGTGATCGTGGGGGCGCCCCACTTCTTCTCGAGGACGACGTTCCGGCCCTTGGGGCCGAGAGTGACCTTGACGGCGTCGGCGAGCTGGTTCATCCCGCGCTCGAGGCCGCGCCGTGCCTCCTCGTCGAACGCGATGATCTTGGCCATGTGAAGTGGTCCTCCCAGACGGGGTGGATTTCTCCGGACCGCACCGGCGCCCGCGACGGACGATCTGCGAGTCTGGCGGTTCCTTCCCGCCAGACCGGCCGACCTCACCGAGGTGGTCCGCAAAACTGTCACTCTCACCTGCAGAGTGCTAACGCCAATGATTAGCACTCGACCCCGTCGAGTGCAAGCGGCTTCCGCGGGGCGGACCCGGCCCGGAAGGGCTCTCGTCAAGGGAACCAGCAGATCAGAAGGGTCGCCCGGGGTTCAAGCGGAACCTGTGGACCGACGCGGGCGTGCCGCATGCCACGCGCCCCTGCCCGCTCCTGCACCCCTCCGCACAGCCGAGCCCTGCCCGCCCCGCGACCCTCCGCGCCCCGGCGCCCGCCCCTCAGCGCGCCGACACCCGCACCCGCACCCGCACCCGCACCCGCACCCGCACCCGCACCCGCACCCGCGAAAGGTTTCGCGGGCACGGCGAAGGGCCCGTGCCCCACGGGGGACACGGACCCTTCTGACGCGTGGTGTGGTCGTCGCTCAGGCAGTCAGGCGAACCATGTCCGCCTGCGGCCCCTTCTGACCCTGCGAGATCTCGAACTCGACTCGCTGCCCCTCCTCAAGGGTGCGGTACCCGTCCATCTGGATCGCGCTGTAGTGGACGAATACGTCCGCACCACCGTCGACCGCGATGAAGCCGTACCCCTTCTCCGCGTTGAACCACTTGACGGTGCCCTGAGCCATTCCTAACTCCCCTAATGCTGGCCCTTTCGCGAGACCGCACTCCGCGGACCTCGGGTCAGACCTCACCCCCTAAGTCACAGGAGGTGTGCGCCGGAACGCGTCGACCGCCGCTGAATGTATCTGCACGGACGCCCTCTGCAACAGGTCAATCCGACGAGAATTCCGAGCACGGGTGATCGGAAATTCCGGGACAGAGACTGGCCAATCAGGGCAACCCAGGCCGGGCATAGCGGATCAACCCGACAAATGGATCACCATTCTCGGGCAGAAGTTGTCGCGTTCTCAGATGACGCGGCAAGCGCTCAGGGGGGCGGAACACACTCTATCGCCTTTCTAAACATGGATTCGCCCCCTCCATAGACCCGATGGAGGGGGCGAATCAGCCGAGCAGGCGGCGGAACGACCGGTTCAGCCGCCGGCGACGGCGGGAATGATCGAGACGCTCGCACCGTCGGGCGTCGCGGTGTCCAGGCCCTCGGCGAAGCGCACGTCGTCGTCGTTGACGTAGACGTTGACGAAGCGGCGCAGCTTGCCGGTGTCGTCCAGGACGCGCGGGCCGATGCCCGTGTGGTTCTTCTCCAGGTCGGTGAGCACCTCACCGAGGGTGGCGCCGTCTGCCGGCACCTCGGCCTTGCCGCCGGTGTAGGTGCGGAGAATGGTCGGGATGCGGACGGTAACGCTCATGCGGTTCACCTTCTGTGGACCAGGCCGCGGAAACGGGCACTGGGGAAGCGGGCGCGGGGAAGCGGGAACGGGCCCCCGGAACGGCCCGTTCGGTCGGGCTGCGGGAGCCGGTCAGCCGAGGCCGGCCGCGCGGAACGCGTCCAGGCTGGGCCGGATCACCGCGGACGGGCCGGAGGTGGGCGCGACCGCGTCCAGCGTCTTCAGGCCGTCACCGGTGTTCAGGACCACGGTCGTCAGCGACGGGTCCAGCGCACCTGACTCGATCAGCTTGCGCGTCACACCGACGGTCACGCCCCCCGCGGTCTCCGCGAAGACGCCCTCGGTGCGGGCCAGCAGCTTGATCGCGTCGACCACCTGCTCGTCGTTCACGTCCTCCACCGCGCCGCCGGTGCGCCGGGCGATGTCCAGGACGTAGGGGCCGTCCGCGGGGTTCCCGATGGCCAGCGACTTGGCGATGGTGTCCGGACGCACGGGGCGCACCACGTCGTGGCCGTCCTTGAACGCCCGCGACACCGGGGAGCAGCCCTCGGCCTGGGCGCCGAAGATCTTGTACGGGCGGTCCTCGACGAGCCCGAGCCGGATCAGCTCGCGCAGCCCCTTGTCGATCTTGGTGAGCTGCGAGCCGGAGGCGATCGGGACGACCAGCTGGTCCGGGAGCCGCCAACCCAGCTGCTCGCAGATCTCGTACGCGAGGGTCTTGGAGCCCTCCGCGTAGTAGGGCCGCAGATTGACGTTGACGAAGCCCCAGTTCTCGCCGATCGGGTCGCCGATCAGCTCGCTGCAGAAGCGGTTCACGTCGTCGTAGGTGCCCTCGATGCCGACCAGCTCACCGCCGTAGACGGCCGCCATGACGACCTTGCCCTGCTCCAGGTCGTGCGGGATGAACACGCACGAGCGCAGGCCCGCACGGGCCGCCGCCGCGCCGACCGCACCGGCCAGGTTGCCGGTGGAGGAGCAGGAGAGCGTGGTGAAGCCGAAGGCGCGGGCCGCCTCGACGGCGATGGCCACGACCCGGTCCTTGAAGGAGTGCGTCGGGTTCCCCGAGTCGTCCTTGACGTGCAGCTCACCGGTGATGCCCAGCTCGCGGGCCAGGTTGTCGGCCTTGACCAGCTTGGTCATGCCCGGATTCAGGTTCGGCTTGTCCGCGACGTCCGCGGGCACCGGCAGCAGCGGCGCGTAGCGCCAGATGTTGTTCGGGCCCGCCGCGATCTCGGCGCGCAGCGCCTCGGGATCACCCTCGGGCAGGTCGTAGGCGATTTCCAGCGGTCCAAAACAGGCCGTGCACGCGAAGCTCGGGCCGAGCGGGACACGTTCTCCGCATTCGCGGCAGGAGAGCGCGACGGCCGGTCCGAGGGAAACGGTGGAGGTGTCGGTGTTGCTTTCAACTGCTTGCACAGCCATGGAGGCGAGGCCCTTTCTCCTCATCTTCCCCGTGACGTATTTCGCCATGGGACGGAATTGGCACCTTCCCCACGGCGGCTTCGCCCCGAAATGTCGGATGAACGAGTGCGCGCGGGAGGGTTGCCGGGGCTTCAACGGGCCGTTCCCTCTGCCCCTCTGGATGAGCGGTATGACGCCGGGCGACCTGGCCACCCGAGGTGTTTGTCCCGCACGGAGCGCCGACGGGCCGGGGGCTACCCCGACATGCGGTGGTCACATGCGTTGCTCAAGACTGTAACCGACGCCCGCGAAGGTGGAGCGGGACGTCCGCACCGCGAGACACCCGCCCACTCCAGGGGCTCCTGCCCCGGACGCGAGCCACCCGGAGCCGAACCGTTCTCCGCGCCGGCCCCGCACCGGACCGGGTAACCCGAACGGCCCAACGCCACCGCCCCGACGCGCCCCCCGACAGACCGCCCCGAGAGCCGAGCCCGCCCCGCCCCCGGACCGACGTGACCGCCCCGACCGACGAGACCGCCCCGACAGACGTGACCGCCCTGACCGACGTGGAAAACCGAGCCGAGGGAGACGCACACGTGCTGGACGAGGTCGACTCCTGGCTGCGGCGCCGCTCCTGGCAGGCCGCAGACCGCACGCTCCCCCAGTTGCTGGCCGCCAAACGCGCCGCCGGCCCCAGCGGCAGCGTCAGCGTGGTGCTGCCCGCCCTCAACGAGCAGGCCACGGTCGGCGAGATCGTGTCCGTGATCCGCGCTGAGCTGATGACCGAGGCGGTACCGCTCGTGGACGAGCTGGTGGTGATCGACTCCGGCTCCACCGACCGCACGTCCCAGGTGGCGGCAGCCGCCGGAGCCACCGTCGTGCACCGCGACGCGCTGCTGCCCCGGCTGCCGGCCCTGCCCGGCAAGGGCGAGGTGCTGTGGCGCTCGCTGCTGGCCACCAGCGGCGAGATCGTCTGCTTCGTCGACGCCGACCTGCGTGACTTCCGGTCCCGCTTCGTGTCCGGCATCGTCGGGCCGCTGCTCACCGACCCCGGTCTGCACCTGGTGAAGGCCATGTACGACCGGCCGCTGGGCGACAACCCCGGGGGCGGCGGCCGGGTGACCGAACTGGTCGCGAGGCCGCTGCTCGGTCTCCACTGGCCCCGGCTGGCCGGCTTCGTCCAGCCGCTGGGCGGCGAGTACGCCGCGCGCCGCTCCCTGCTGGAGCGGCTGCCGTTCCCCGTCGGCTACGGGGTGGAGCTGGGCCTGCTCATAGACGCGCTGGAGGCCGTCGGTCTGGACGCGCTCGCCCAGGTGGACGTCGGTGTGCGCCGCCACCGGAACCAGGACGGCCAGGCGCTGGGCCGGATGGCCGCGACGATCTACCGCACCGCGCAGTCCCGGCTGTCCGGCGCTCCCCTGACCCGTGCCGAACTGACCCAGTTCGACCGCTCGGCCGACGGCGGTTTCGCCCCGACCACCCACCGGGTCACCTCCGAGGAACGCCCCCCGATGTGCACGATCGCGGAGTACCACGCCCGCCGCGCCGCCTGACCGGACGCCCGTCGGGGCCGGGCGACGCGGCCCGGGCCCGGGGGCCGCGCG
>NZ_BAAHCA010000149.1:0-7888 GCF_054776295.1 Streptomyces sparsus | reverse complement strand
CCGCCCGGCAGGCCACCGAAGGTCGGCGTCCCCCTCGTGCCATGCCACCCAGGTGTCGCGTCCGCGCGCCCCCGACCCGGCGCGGCTCAGCCCGGCCCGGCCCGGAAGCGACACCGGCGAGAACCGAAAGCGGAACCCGGAGGGGCCCGGGGCGAAACCGGAACCGACGCCAGACCGCCCCGCGTCCACCCCCAGCCGGCGCACGCCCGGCTCACACCGGCTCATCCCCGGCTCAGAGCGGCGAACAGATGGACGAACGGCTGCCCAGGCAGGCCCGGAGCAGCACGACGGACGCGCTCACCGGGAAGGCGTCTCACTTTGCTTTCACATCGTCACACTCCGCCCATGGGACGGGCGTCGGCATTACCTTCGGTTGAGGGGACAATGGACAGCGGTGGTTGGCGGCTGAGCCTGAGGGGGCACGCGCAACATGAGTATGGGCGGCGACGGTTACGGCGACGAGCGCGAGTACGCGGACTCCGGTCGCCGCGGCACCCGCACCCGCCTGCCCGAGAGCGAGTCGACCGGCGCGAGATCCCCGGTGGTCCGCCCCGGCAAGAGCCTTCTGACAGTGGTCGGCGTGGTCGTCCTGCTCGTCGCGGCACTGGCCTTCGCCACCCGAAGCGGAAGCGGCGGCGAGGCCGACGACAAGCCGGCCGACCAGGCCCGGCCCACCGCCCCCACCGGCGTGGCCCCCGTGCAGGGCGCCGGCGGCATCCCCAGCGGCTTCGCCCGCACCGAACAGGGCGCCCAGAGCGCCGCCGCCAACTACGCGGTGGCGCTGGTGTCTGCCGAGATCATTCAGCCCGGCGCCCGCCCCGAGATCGTGCAGAAGGTGTTCGTGCCGGCCAAGGCCGATGACATGCGGGCTCGGATGGACAAGGCGTATTCCGCTGCCTTCCTCGACAAGCTCGGTCTTCAGGATGACGGCACCGCACCATCCGGATCGACGTATGTCTCACGTACCGTTCCGGTCGGAACGAAAGTCGTGTCCTACAGTTCGGAGTCCGCCGACCTCGAGGTCTGGTGCACGGGCATCTACGGCCTGGCCGGCGAGGAATCCACCACCCCCGTGACGACTGACTGGTTCACGATGAAGCTGAAACTGGCATGGGTGGACGGGGACTGGAGGGTCGAGAGCTTCGCACAGGAAGCAGGCCCGGCCCCAGTGAACGGTGATCTCAGGGCGTCCAGCGCGGACGACATCGCGGAAGCGGTCGAGGGGTACGGAGGGTTCACCTATGCCAGGTAGTCGATGTGTCCGCGTGGTAGGGGTCGCGGCGCTCGCCGCAGCGACACAGTTCGTCAGCGTCGTCTTCGGCACGCGTGCGGTCGCCGCACCTTCCCCGTCGCCCTCCCCCACACCGGCTGCGGAATGCGACCTGATCTTCGGCCCGGCCCGCGAACGTTGCGAAGGCGAGGCTTCGGGCGGCGGTACCGGGGACGGCGGCGGGTCGCAGACGCTCCAGAGCCTGGACCCGCTGTCGTCCCTGGCGAAGGGGTGCGCGGAGGCGGCCTCGTGGATCGTCGGCAAGCTGTCCGAGGCGGTCGCGCAGACGGCCGAGGTGGACTTCACCAACGCCGCGTTCCTCCGCCAGTACGCCGTGGTCTTCGCCGCCTCGACGATCCTCACGCTCGTCCTGTGGCTGCTGGCGGTGGCCAAGCGGGCGGTCCGGGGCGTGCCGCTGACCACCGCGCTGTCCGAGGCGGTCGGCTTTCTCTGGCTGGTGGTGCTGGCGTCCGCGTTCACCCCGCTGATCCTGTACACGCTGGTCTCGGCCACGGACGCCGTCACGGACATCCTGGCGGCCGGCACGGGCTCGCAGACGGACAAGTTCTTCGGCTCGTTCGCCGAAGCCCTGGAGAAGGGCGAGGACATCGGCGGCGGCCCGATCATGCTGATCGTGGTGTCGCTCGTCTCGGTACTGGCCGCCGGCGTGCTCTGGCTGGAGCTCGTCATCCGGGCCGCGCTGCTCTACGTGGGCGCGCTGCTGGGCGTCGTGGTGTACGCGGGCCTGGTCGACAAGAACATGTGGTCGCACGTGCGCCGCTGGGCCGGAATCATGATCGCGGTCATCCTCGTCAAGCCGGTCATCGTGATCGTGCTCGGGCTGGCGGGCGCGCTGGCCACCGACGAGGGACCGAACTCCTTCTCGGCGATCGTCTCCGGGCTGGCCATCATCCTGCTGGCGATCTTCGCGTCGGCGATGATCTACCGCTTCGTGCCGGGGTTCGGCGACGACATCGTCCGGCACCGCAACGCCACCTCCGACCCGGCCTCCCGCAAGGCGGTGGCCGCGATCTCGACTCCCGCCGCGATGCTGCGGCAGGGCATCAACACGCACAGCAGCCGGGGCAGCGGCGGCGAGCGCGGCGGCAGCACGCCCCGGCAGCCGAACCCGGTGGCCGGCGGGGTCGCCGCGCACGGCAGTCGTACCGGCACGCCGGCCGGCCCGCCCCCGCAGCGCCAGGCACCCGGCACCACGAGCAACCGCACCGGAGGTGACCGCAGGTGACGTCCTCCGCCCACCACCTCGCGCCGCGCCGCACCTACACCATCGGCCGCGCCCGCCCGAACGCCATCGTCGGCAAGAACCGGGAGACCGGAGAGATCGCGCTGATCGTCATCGGGGCGTTCTTCGGCATGATGAGCGGTCTGCTCGTGCCGGTGCTGTCGCTGCGCATCGTGCTGCTCGTCGGTTTCCCCATGTTGTCCCTGGCAGCCGTCTACGTGCCGTACGACGGCCGTACCTTCTATCGGTGGTTCGAGATCAAGCGCTCCTATCGCAGACTGCGCCGCAAGGGCGCCACCTACCGTTCCGGCGCCGCCGAGGCGGGGGTGAACCTGGACGGCCGTGAGGTCGAGATCGGCCCGCCGCCCGGCGTCGGCCGCATCAACTGGATCTCGGCGCCGTTCGGCCCGGACGAGATCGCCGTGCTGCTGCACGCCGACCGGCGGACCGTGACGGCGGCGATCGAGATCGAGGGCCCAGGTGTGGGCCTGCGGGACAGCGAGGACCAGGAGGCGCTGGTCGACCGCTTCGGCACGCTGCTGAAGCACGTCGCCAACGGGGACGGGTACGTCGTCCGGCTCCAGATGCTGGCCCGCACGCTGCCCGCCGACCCGGACGCGCACGCCAAGGACGTCGCGCAGCGCGGTGACGAGCGCGCGGCGAGCTGGTTGCAGGAGTCCTACGAGCAGCTGCAGTCGATGGTGTCGACGTCCAGCGAGCAGCACCGCGCCTACCTGGTGGCGTGCATGCGCTACGGGCGTGAGCTGGCCGCCGAGGCGGCCACGATCGCCAAGGCCAACAAGCGCGCCAAGCTGTCCCGGGACGAGGGCCTGGCCGTCATCATGACGCGCGAACTGACCGACATCTGCGCCCGGCTGGCCGAGGCGGACATCCGGGTGCGGCAGCCGCTGGGACAGGCCAGGCTGTCGTCGCTGATCCACTCCATGTACGACCCGGACCACCCCATCGACCACATCCAGGCCATGACGAAGCGCAACGCCTGGCCTGCCGAGCTGGACGCCACCGAGGCCACGTACCTCCAGGCGAAGACCCGCGAGTCGAGCACCCGCGAGCCGTGGTGCCACGCCACGGCGTGGGTCAAGGAGTGGCCGATGACGCCGGTCGGCGTGAACTTCCTGGCGCCGCTGCTGGTCCACACCCCGGACGTCATCCGTACCGTCGCCGTGTGCATGGACCTCGAACCGACCGAGGTGGCCATCGAGCGCATGCTGACGGAGAAGACCAACGACGAGGCCGAGGCCAGCCGCCAGGCGAAGATGAACCGGACGATCGACCCCCGGGACATCGCCGCCCACGGCCGGGTGGACCAGCGCGGCGACGACCTGGCCAGCGGTGCCGCCGGCGTCAACCTGGTCGGCTACCTGACGGTGTCGGCCCGCAACCCGGACGCGCTGGCCCGCGACAAGCGCACCATCCGGGCGTCGGCCGGCAAGAGCTACCTCAAGCTGGAGTGGTGCGACCGCGAGCACCACCGGGCGTTTGTGAACACCCTCCCGTTCGCCACTGGAATCCGCTGATGAGGAGGCCTTCCCCCCATGGCCGCGTTTGATCCGCTGACCGCCATCACCGACGCCTTCACCAGCTTCCTCTTCGGCAAGACGGAGACCACCCGGCTGCCGGCCCGCACGTCCACCGGGCAGGCCCAGGCCGTCTACCTGCCCACCGCGGCGCCCGGGCTCGGCGACTCCGGCGTGATCATCGGCCGCGAGGTGTACAGCGGCAAGGGCTACATCTACGACCCGTTCCAGCTCTACGGCCAGCAACTGCCCGCCCCGCACTGGCTGGTGCTGGGTGAGTCCGGCAACGGCAAGTCCGCGCTGGAGAAGACGTACGTGCTGCGTCAACTCCGCTTCCGCGACCGGCAGGTGGTGGTCCTGGACGCGCAGGGTGAGGACGGCGTCGGCGAGTGGAACCTGATCGCCGAGGAGATGGGCATCACGCCCATCCGCCTCGACCCGTCGGCGGCCCTCAACCAGGGCATCCGGTTGAACCCCCTGGACCCGTCCATCACGACCACGGGCCAGCTCGCCCTGCTGCGGACCATCATCGAGGTCGCCATGGGCCACGGCCTCGACGAGCGGGCCGGCTTCGCGCTCAAGGTGGCGCACTCCTTCGTCAACGCGACCATCGCCGACCGGCAGCCGGTCCTCACCGACATCGTGGAGCACCTGCGCCACCCGCGCCCCGAGTCGGCCCTGGCGATGAACGTGGCGCTGGAGGACGTGCGGTCCTGGGGGCTGGACGTGGCGCTGGTCCTGGACCGCCTCGTCGACGGTGACCTGCGCGGCATGTTCGACGGTCCGACGACCGTCGGCATCGACCTGGACGCGCCGCTCATCGTCTTCGACCTCTCGCACATCGACCGGAACTCGATCGCGATGCCCATCCTGATGGCCATCGTCGGTGTGTGGCTGGAGCACACCTGGATCCGGCCCGACCGGAAGAAGCGCATCTTCCTCGTGGAGGAGGCGTGGCACATCATCAACAGCCCCTTCGTCGCGCAGCTCTTCCAGCGGCTGCTGAAGTTCGGCCGCCGCCTCGGTCTCTCCTTCGTGGCCGTGGTGCACCACCTGTCGGACGTCGTGGACGGCGCGGCCGCCAGGGAGGCCGCCGCCATCCTGAAGATGGCGTCCACCCGGACCATCTACGCCCAGAAGTCCGACGAGGCACGCGCCACCGGTCAGGTCCTCGGGCTGCCACGGTGGGCGGTGGAGATCATTCCGACGCTCACCCCCGGCATCGCCGTCTGGGACGTCAACGGCAACGTGCAGGTCGTCAAGCACCTCATCACCGAGGCGGAACGCCCGCTGGTCTTCACCGACCGGGCGATGACGGAGTCCTCCCCGCGGCAGGGCCCGCCGGAGGCCACCGCTCTGGAGGAGATCGACGAGGCGCTCGAGTCGGAAACGGAGAACCGGGCCATCCACTTCGACGAGCTGGCCACGGCGGACGAAACGGTGGCCTGACCCATGCCCCATGACCTCCCGCCCGCCGCTCGCCCCACCGGCCCGGGCCCCCGTGGCGGCGGGGTGCCCGACTCGTTGCTCGTCGGCGGGCTGGCCCTGCTGCTGAGTCTGACCCTGCTGACGTGGACGGCGGCCGGCTTGGCCGGACTGTTCTCGCACGGCAGCTGGCCGTCCGGCCTGGGCTTCACCCGCACGCCGCTGGCCCTGCGCGCACTGGTGACCGAGCCCGGCGACCTGGCCGCCGCCTGGCCGTCCGCCGAGGCGGCGACCCTGCCGCGGCCCGGCCTGTTCTGGGGAGTGCTGATCAGCCAGCTCCTCGTCCTGGGCACGGTGACACTGGCCGTCGCCGTGTCCGTCAGCCGCCGAAGAGCGCTGCGCAAGGCCGCCCGCGCCGACGCGCACCGCACGCCCGACCCGCGTTCCGCTCCCCTCCCCGGATCACCCGCCGCTCACGAGGTGCCGGCCCCCACCGCAGCGCCCCTCACCGAGCAATCGGTCCATCCCCACAACGGCCGTCCCGGCGTTCCGACCGAGCCGCTCGACCGGCAGGCGTCCGAACCGCACGTTGGGCAGGCCGGTGAGCCGTCCGGTCCGGAGCCTGCGGCGCCGTCCGGTCAGCGCCCGGAGCCGCTGCGCGCGCCGCAGCCGCCGGCGTTTCCCCTGCCCGCGCACGACGAAGCTCCGGACCCCCACCCCGGGCTTCGTCTGCGGCACGCCGCAGATCCCGCGGAGGCCCTTCGGGCCGCTGAGGGGCCCGCCCTGGTCGTGACCGCCGACGTGAGCCTGTGGCGGGAGACCGTGGGCGCCCGCAGCAAGCTCGGGCCGACGTACCTCTACGACCCTGGCCACCTCACCGAGGCTCCGGTTCGGCTCAGCTGGTCGCCCGAGCACGGCTGCGCCGACCCGGCGACCGCACGTAGCCGCGCGGCAGCCCTGCTCACGCCGGTCCGCAGTCCAGCGAGGGCCGACGAGACCACCCACGCGGCCGCCGAGACGATCCTCCGCTGCTGCCTGCACGCGGTCGCCGTCAGCGGCCGGCCCTTCCGCCAGGTGCACCGCTGGACGGCCACCGGAGCCGTCGGTGACGCCGTGCGCATCCTCCGCAAGGACCGCGGTGCCGCCGCCGGCACCGCTGGCGAGCTGGAGGCCATGCTCATCGCCCACCCGGAACGCCGGGACCAGGCCATGGAGTTGATCCGCCGAGCCCTGGCCTCCCTCTCCCAGCTGCACGTGCGCAACGCCTGCACGGCCAGTCGAATCGACACCGCCGCACGGGAGTCGTTCCTCCAGGAAATGGGCACGCTCTATCTCATGGGTGAGTCCGTCGAGGTCCCGCGTCGCGCGCCCGGCACGATGCCGCTCCTCACCGCCCTCACCGAGAACGTGGTCGAGCACGGCCGGCGCGTGGCCGAACGGTCATCCGCCGGTCGGCTCGACCCACCACTGACGTTGATCCTGGACGGCCCTGCCACGGTCGCCCCACTGGCGGGCCTGCCGGCTCTGCTCAGCCACGGTGCCGAGAACGGGCTCCGGGTGTTCGCCTACCTGCGTTCGATGGACCAGGCCCACGCCTGGTGGCCGCAGTTGGGCGCCAGTCACTCGGGCCGCAGCAGTTCCATCCGGTAGGCGTGGAGGCCGGGGGACCGAGGGTCCGGTTCACGTTCCCCGGTCCGGACGAACCCGCGTGAGGCGTAGAAGCGTTCCGCTCGGGTGTTGTCCTCGTGTACGTGCAGCAGCAGCCGATCGACCGAGGCGTGCTGCCAGCACCATCGCACCGCGGCGTCGAACAGCAGCCCCGCCAGCCCGGTTCCACGGTGCCCGGGCCGTACGTACACACCGACGAGCAGGGCGTGATCGGGAAACAGCCGCGCCACCACCATGCCCGCCCAGGCCCCGGCAGCCGAGGCGTCCAGCCCCACGAACGTGGCGCCGGCCGCGGTGCCTTCGCCCTCTTTCGCCTGCTGCTGCCATTCCTCGTCCGGACGCCCGGCTGCCTTGACGTAGGGCGTGAAGAACGCGATGGGCGCGAGCGGGTCAGCCAGCGCCGCCAACCTCAGCTCCCTGAGCTGTCTCCACTCCCCCGACCGAACGGTCCTGACCTCATAGCCCATGAACCGAGCCTGCCTGACGCGCACCACCCGGGCAACGCGATTCCCGCCCCCGACGGTCCCGCCGACACCGTGCTCCCGACCGGCCGGTCCGCAGAGACCGTTGCCGGCTGGTGCGTGCTCGACGCAGTCGTTGTTTCTCACCGGCCAGGCTCTGCTCGGGCCGTGTTCCGCTCCCGCATGTCGCTGAGGCGGTCACCAAGAATCGTCCGGAAAATCGCCCGGGAACGCAAAAAGGCCCGGGTCCCTGGAATGAATTCCAGGGACCCGGGCCCAATAA
>NZ_BAAHCA010000148.1:1698-7912 GCF_054776295.1 Streptomyces sparsus | reverse complement strand
CGACCTGCGCGTCCGCCCCGCCCGCCGGCCCGCGCGTCCGCCCCGCGCCCCGCCCCTCCCGAAGTGGGGGCGGGGACGGGACGTGGCGGGCGGCTATCTGCGGATCATGCTCACCAGGGTCTTGAACGCCGGCTTGGTGGGGATGAACGGGGTGAAGTGGCCGACGCCCGTCATGAGTTGCAGCCGGGCGCCCCAGTTGTTGACGTACCGGCGGGACAACTCGATCGGCACGTCCAGGTCGGCGGTGCCGTGCACCACCTCGACGGCCACGCGGGGCAGCAGCCGCATCGGGTCCGCCTCCGACATGTGCGCGGCGACGCCTTCCTGACCGCCGAGGAACTCGGCCACCGCGCCGTCGCTCAGCCCCATGTCGTAGGCCCGGGACAGGTCGGCGACCGGGGACACCGCGATCACCCGGTCCGCGGCGCGCTCCCGGGTGGCCGCCGCCCACAGGGCGAGCTGGCCGCCCGCCGAATGGCCCAGCAGTACCCGCGGCGGGCCGCCGAGGTGCGTGAGGGCGGCGTCCACGTCCTCAGCCGTCTGCGGCCAGCCGCCGCCACCGCCGATCCGCCGGTACTCGACGAGCTCGACGGAGAAGCCCTCCTCGCCCAGTGCGGCGGCGAACGGCGTCAGATAGGCGCGGTCGTAGCTCTGACGCCAGAAGCCACCGTGCAGGATCGTGACCCGCGGGCCGGTGCTCTTGCCGTGCCGGTCGATGACCTGCGCCGGATCGTCCCCGTACGCCTCCGTGCTGACCGGCTCCACCGGAGCCAACTCGGTCAGCAGCTTCCACTCGGCATCGCTCACCCGACGACCTCCCCCAGCACCCGTGCCGAGTGCTCGACATCGGTGAACGAGGTGTACAGCGGAGCGAACCCGAAGCGCAAGACGCCCGGCCGGCGGTGGTCACCGACCACACCACGGGAGATGAGTTCGGCCATCACCGGTTCGGCGTCCTCGCAGTGCAGCGAGATCTGGCTGCCGCGCCGGTGGTGCTCCCGGGGGGTGATGCAGTCGAGCCGGCCCGCCGGCGCGTAGGCGTCGACGCAGTCGAGGAAGAAGTCCGTCAGCGCCAGGGACTTGGCGCGCACGTCGGTGATGTCCACGCCCTGCCACACGTCGAGCGCCGCCTCCAGCGCCGCCATGGACAGGATGTCGGGCGTGCCCACGCGCCCGTTGCGCACGTCGCCCGCCGGCTCGTACGCCGATGTCATGCCGAAGGGCTCGCGGTGCGAGTTCCAGCCGGGCAGCGGCGAGTCGAAACCGGCCTGGTGCTCGCGGCGCAGGTAGAGGAAGGCCGGAGCGCCGGGACCGCCGTTGAGGTACTTGTAGGAGCAGCCGACGGCGAAGTCAAGGCCGTGCTCGTCCGCCCCGACCGGCAGCGCGCCGACGCTGTGGCAGAGGTCCGCGACGACGTAGGCGCCGGCGGCGTGCGCCGCGGCGGTGATCCCGGGCAGGTCGTGCAGTTCCCCCGTCCGGTAGTCGACCTGGTTGACGAGCACGGCCGCGGTACGCGGGCCGACCGCCGCGGCCAGCTCACCGGGCAGCACGCCCCGCACGGTGCGCCCGGTCATCCGGGCGGCGGACTGGGCGATGTATCCGTCGGTCGGGAAGGTCGCCACGTCCACCAGGACCTCGTCGCGCCCGGCGCCGTCCCGGCCCCGGGCGTCCGCGAGGCGCACGGCTCCGACCACGGCCTTGAACAGGTTGACGGACGTCGAGTCGCCGACGACGACCTGGCCCGGGGCCGCGCCGATCACCGGAGCGATCAGGTCGCCGACCCGTTCGGGCGCCTCCCACCAGCCGGACTCCGTCCAGGACCGGATGCGCAGCCTCCCCCACTCCCGGGCGACGACGTCCGCGAGCCGGTCGGGCACGTCCCGGGGCAGCGCGCCCAGTGAATTGCCGTCCAGGTAGACGACGTTCGGGGAGTCGTCGAGCACGAAGCGCTCCCGTACCCCGGCCAGCTCGTCCGTCTCGTCGAGGCGGGCCGCTTCCCGCTTGAGCTCAGACATGGCTGCGCGCCGTCCACAGCTCGGGGAACACGCTCTTGCCGGCCCGCTTCTCCAGCCAGGCCACGCCCGCGGAGCCGCCCGTACCGGTCTTTGCGCCCATCGCCCGCCGGGTGGCCACCAGGTGGTCGTTGCGCCAGCGCCACACCAGCTCGGCCACCTCCGTCAGTGCCTCGCCGAGCCGCACCAGTTCGCTGTCCTGGTCACCGTCGGCGTAGACGCGCGCCCAGGCGGCCTCCACCTCGGGGTCCGGCTCGTAGCGCTTCGTCAGGTCGCGGTTCACCGCGTGCTCCGGCACTCCGGCGCCCCGCCGGTGCAGGAAGCCCAGCACCTCGTCGTAGAGGCTCGGCTCGTGCAGCGCCTTCTCCAGCTCGTCGTGCACCCGCGGCGCGCCGCGGTGCGGGACCAGCATGGACGCCGACTTGTCCCCGAGCATGAACTCCATGCGCCGGTACATGGCCGACTGGAAACCGGACCCCTCACCGAGCGCCGAACGGTAGGAGTTGAACTGCGTGGGGGTGAGGTGCGCCAACGGCTCCCAGGAGGCGTTGAGCGACTGGAGTTCGTAGGTGGAACGCTTCAGTGCGGCCAGTGCGGTCGGCAGCTCGTCCTGTCTCAGCGCGTTGGCGGCGGTCTGCCACTCGTGCACGATCACCGTGAACCACAGCTCCATGACCTGCGTGGTCACCAGGAACACCATCTCGCCGGGGTCGTCCGACAGCGGGTGCTGGAGATGGGTGAGGACGTCCGCCTGCACGTAGTCCTCGTAGGGCGTCGTACCTGCGAAATCCAGGTTCGGGGTCTCCGACATCTAGGTCTCCTTGAGCGCTCGCCCGGGGTGGCCGGGCCTTCGGGCCGGCCCTTCCACGCGCCCGCGCACGCGCCGGGCGGGAAGGACACAGGCCTCGGCGCGATCATCTCTGCCGGAGTCCGCATCGGGCAAGAGCCGAGTGGCCCCACCCTCTCCCCGCCGGCTGCCGTTTCCGGTCCCGTGGTCCAGTGCCGCCGGCCACTCACGGTGACTTTCCGGGTTCTCCGCAAGAATACGCCCGACGCGGCGCCTCCCTACCGTCGCCGGAAAGCGCCGACGGATATTCAGGGATGCAGTCGCGCGCCTTTCAGGATTCGGTCCACGGCGTTGCGCGGCCCGTGCACGGCCATACCCGCCAGGTCCAGTCCCGTCGTCGGCACGGCCCGCACGGCGGCGCGGTTGTCCCGGTCGTTGCCGGTGCCGAACAGGTCCTGTGTGAACACCGACATGCGCACGTCCCTGGTCAGCGCCCTGGCGTGGGCGCGGGCCAGTGTCTCCGACGCGCCCTCGAAGACCAGTACCGGTTGCCGGAACATCGCCAGGTAGGTGACCTCGTCGGCGTCCCGGTACGGCTCGCCGACCACCTCGGGCGCGGACGTCCCCATTCCACTGACCAGGAATGCGGTGACGTTCAACCGCTGCCAGGTCCTGAGATCCTCGCGCAGCAGAACAGCGATCTTGTCGTCGAAACGAACGGGTGCTTTCTCGGATTCCATGATCGGAATTCTCGGCGAATCGCCGTACACCGGTCTTGTACGATCTTTGCATGTCCGTGCCCGAGGAAATCACCGCCTGGCAGCCGCCGGTCGCGGGCATCACCGAGGTCTTCCACGCCCGCTTCACGGCGCACGCGTACCCGATGCACACGCACGCCGCCTGGACGGTGCTGGTCGTCGACGCCGGCATGGTGACGTACGACCTCGACCGGCACCGGCACGGCACCCCGCGCCGGGCCGTCACCCTGCTGCCGCCGCACGTCCCGCACAACGGCCGCTCGGCCACCGACCACGGGTTCCGCAAGCGGGTGCTGTACCTGGAACCGGAACTTCTGGGTGAGGAACTGGTCGGGCCGGCCGTGGACAGTCCGGTGCTCGACGATCCGCTGCTGCGGGACCGGGTGCACCGGCTGCACGACTGCCTGCGCGAACCCGGTGACGAGTGGGAAGCGGAATGCCGGCTGGCCCTGGTCCGGGACCGCATCCGGCAGCACCTGCGGCAGGGCGGCGTTCCGGACGGCAGCAGCACGCCGGCGCGAGATCCCCGGCTCGCGCGGCTGCTGCGGGAGCTGATCGACGCGCACGTGGTCGGCGGGCTGACCCTCCGGGAGGCCGCGTCAGCGCTGAACGCCCACCCCAGTCACCTGGTGCGGGCGTTCAGCGGTGCGTTCGGCATGGCCCCGCACCAGTACCTCACCGGACTCCGGATCGACCGGGCCCGGCGGCTACTGCTCCGGGGTGTGCCCGCCGCCGAGGTGGCGACCACGGTCGGCTTCTACGACCAGGCGCACCTCGGGCGGCACTTCAAGCGGGTACTGGGCACCAGCCCGGGCCGTTTCGCCCGCACCGGGCAGGCGGTGCGGCCGGCATCCGGACGGGCGCGGACGCCCGGCCCCGAGGTCAGGTGAGGATGTCGGCAGCGGTGGGCGAGCTCTCCTTCAGGAACGTGGAGCAGCGCTCGTACTCCTCCTGCTCGCCGATGGCCTCCGCCGCGCGGGCCAGGGCGTGCAGGGACCGCAGGAAACCGCGGTTCGGCTCGTGCTCGAACGGGACGGGGCCGTGGCCCTTCCAGCCGCTGCGGCGCAGCGCGTCCAGACCGCGGTGGTAGCCGGTACGGGCGTAGGCGTAGGACGCGACGATCTGGCCGGCCTCGAAGGCGTCGTCCGCGAGCTGGGCCCAGGCCAGGGAGGAGGTCGGGTACTTCGCGGCGACCTCGGCGGGGGCCTTGCCCGAAGCCATCAGCTCGCGCGGCTCCGGGTCGTCGGGCAGGTGGGTGGGGGGCGGTCCCCCGAGCAGGTTCTCATGAGTGGCCATGCCCCCAGTGTGCCTTGTGCGGAACACGGAAAACCGCCCGCCCCGGTGGACTCGGGCGGGCGGTTTCCGGTGTACCGGGCCGCTGTCGGCCGCCCGGCCCGCCACTCGATCGAGTGACGGGCGGAGCAGCGGGACGAGCGGTGGGAGGCCGGCGCGCTACTTGAGCTTGGTGCCGGTGGAACGCAGGTCACCACAGGCCTTGACGATCCGCTGCGACATGGACTTCTCGGCCAGCTTGCCCCAGCTGCGCGGGTCGTAGACCTTCTTGTTGCCGACCTCGCCGTCGACCTTCAGCACACCGTCGTAGTTGCGGAAGACGTGGTCCACGATCGGCCGGGTGAAGGCGTACTGGGTGTCGGTGTCCAGGTTCATCTTCACCACGCCGTTCTCCAGCGCGGTGGCGATCTCCTGCTCGGTGGAGCCGGAACCGCCGTGGAAGACGAAGTCGAAGGGGCTCTGCTTGCCGTACTTGGCGCCCACGCCCTCCTGGAGGTCCTTCAGCAGCTCCGGGCGCAGCACCACGTTGCCGGGCTTGTACACGCCGTGCACGTTGCCGAAGGACGCGGCGAGCAGGTAGCGGCCCTTCTCTCCGAGGCCGAGGGCCTCGGCGGTGCGCAGCGCGTCGTCGACGGTGGTGTACAGCTCATCGTTGATCTCGTGGGTGACGCCGTCCTCCTCACCGCCGGTCGGGGTGATCTCGACCTCCAGGATGATCCTGGCGGCGGCGGCCGCGGCGAGCAGCTCCTGCCCGATGGTCAGGTTGTCGGCCAGGGTCTCCGCCGAGCCGTCCCACATGTGGGACTGGAACAGCGGGTTCTGGCCGGCGGCGACGCGCTCCTTGGAGACCTCGATCAGCGGGCGTACGTAGCCGTCCAGCTTGTCCTTGGGGCAGTGGTCGGTGTGCAGCGCGATGTTGACCGGGTACTTCTTGGCGACGATGTGCGCGAACTCGGCCAGCGCGACCGCGCCCGTGACCATGTCCTTGTCGTACTGGCCGCCCAGGAACTCCGCACCGCCGGTGGAGATCTGGACGATGCCGTCGCTCTCGGCCTCGGCGAAGCCGCGCAGCGCCGCGTGCAGGGTCTGCGTCGAGGTGACGTTGATGGCCGGGTAGGCGAACTTGCCTGCCTTCGCCCGGTCGAGCATCTCGTTGTAGACCTCGGGGGTTGCGATGGGCATCTGTCCGCTCCTTGTGAGACGTGCGGGTGTCCGCTGAGGTGATCCGCTGGGGCAAATGGGAAAGAATCAGCCCTGACCTTTGGGGGCGACGTCATCGTCGGCCCCATCCTCCCAGAACCTGCCGGATGCTCCAGACGGGCGGGCCGTCTGGAGCCGCCGCGACGCGCCGGTTTCACGTGAAA
>NZ_BAAHCA010000148.1:0-1681 GCF_054776295.1 Streptomyces sparsus | reverse complement strand
TCTCCGGGGCGGGATCGCGGGGGCTCGGGACGGCCGGGCGGGGGTTCGCCTGGGCCGGGGCCGCGCCTCAGGGCCGGGGAGGGTGGCGTCAGGCCAGGCCCAGGTCGCCGAGGTCGTACGCGTAGCGGTAGGGGATGCCGGCCTCGACCATCGCGGGGGCGGCGCTGCGCTCGACGATGGTCGCCACCGCGACCACCTCGGCGCCCGCCTCCCGGGCCGCCTCGACCGCGGTCAGCGGTGAGCCGCCGGTGGTGGACGTGTCCTCGACGATCAGCACCCGGCGGCCGGTGATGTCCGGGCCCTCGATCCGCCGCTGGAGTCCGTGGGCCTTGCCGGCCTTGCGCACCACGAACGCGTCCAGCGTGCGTCCGCGTGCGGCGGCGGCGTGCAGCATCGACCCGGCGACCGGATCGGCGCCCAGCGTGAGGCCGCCGACCGCGTCGAACTCCAGGTCCTCGGTCAGGTCCAGCATCACCTGACCGGTCAGCGGCGCCGCCTTCCCGTCCAGGGTGACCCGGCGCAGGTCGACGTAGAAGTCGGCCTCGGCTCCCGAGGAGAGGGTGACCCTGCCGTGCACCACGGCCTTGTCCTTGATCTGTTGCAGCAGCTCGGCACGCACATCGCTCATGGCCCTGAGCCTAAGCGCCGGCCCGCCCCCGGACAGCGGCGGGAGCCCCTCCGGCAGGGCGGAGGGGCTCCCGGGCCGGACGCGGGTGGCTCAGGCGGGATCGCCGAGCGCGCGCCACGTCCAGGTCGTGGAGACCTCCAGCGGGTCGATGGGGGTGACCAGGCGGGGGTGGCTGTTCAGGCCGTTGGGCGGGCCGGACTGCGGTTCCACGCAGACGCCCTCGGCCTGCTGGTCGTAGATCACCACCCATTCGGCGCGGCTGGTGACGTTCAGTTCGAGTTCGTCCGGCCAGGTGAGGGTGACGTCCACGCCGTCCGGCATGCCGAAGCAGTCGTCCCACGGGCCCGGTTGCGGCGGGATGCGCCGACCCGTCGGGATGTGGTCCTCGCCGCGTTCCTCCTGCCACGCCGCCTCGAAGTCGAGCAGCACGTCGGAGCCGCCACGGCCCAGGTTCCGCAGGAACCACGGGTGCCAGCCGGCCTGCGCGGGAAAGGACTCCCCCGCCGTCTCGACACCCATGGTCAGCGTCAGGCCGCTGCCGTCCTCGGCCAGTTCCACCACCTGGGTGACAAGCCCGTTCCACGGCCAGGGGTCACCCAGTTCCAAGGTGAAGGCGGCGGAACGCCGTTCGGCCCGGACGGTCTGCCAGACGCCGCGCCGGCCGGTGCCGTGCATCGCGTGCGGACCGGCGTCCAGCGGCAGTTGATGAGTGTCGGCACCACTGAGGAAGCGGCCCCGGTCCGTCCGCCCGCACCACGGCACCATCACGAACGAGCCGTACTTGTCGCCCTGTCTGAGCAGTTCGGTGCCGTGGACGCGGAGGGAGGCGATGCGGCAGCCGTTCCCCGGCTCAACGGTCAACTCGGCGGGCCCGGCGGCGAGCCGCACAGCGGCAGTCTGAGTGGTCACGTCAACGACCCTAACGGCCTCTGCGGCGAAGTACCCGACCGACCACCACAGCGGTGGCCACCGCCAGCGCGGCGGCGGGCGCGGCCCAGCGCAGGGTCTCGGCGGTCGACGACTCGTCGGGCGCGGGCACCGGCGCGTACCGGC
>NZ_BAAHCA010000147.1:0-7968 GCF_054776295.1 Streptomyces sparsus | reverse complement strand
CCGCGCGGAAGCCGGACACCGGCGGCGACACCTCCGACGACCGGAGCCCGGACGCCGGGGAGAAGCGGGAGAAGGACGGGCCGGCCGAGCGGCCGTCAGCCGAGGAGTCACCGGACGCCGATCAGCCCCCGGGGCAGGAGGCGGCGGGCGAGCAGCCGCCGGGTGAGGAGGCGGCGGGCGGCAAGGAGCCGTTCCCCTGCCCGGAGTTCGACGCCCGGGCGTACCGCGACGCTGCCGCGGAGCCGACCGGAGCGCTGCTGCCGGACACCCCGTGGCGGCTGGAGTCCACCCGGCTGACGCTGCTGGGGCTGAAGTACCACGGCATCGTGCGGGTGCGTACGCACAGCGGGGTCGAGAAGCGGGTCCTGAAGTTCACCTCCGAGTCGCTGGACATCAGGGACCTGCACCAGCTCGTCGACGGCCCGGGCGGCACCACCCAGCACGTCAGGGCCCGGCCCGGCAGCACCTCCACCATTCGCGGCGGGACCGTGACCATGTACACCGAGCAGCTCAGGGGCAAGCTGTTCGGGCTGATCCCGATCGTCTTCAGCCCGAAGTCGCCGCCGCCGCTGGACGTGCCGGTGGCGTTCTTCACCGACGTCGAGGTCGTTCAGGCAGGGCAGTTCGGCGGCACGCTGACCGTGCCCGGCATGAACCTCTCCCTCTCGGACTGACCGCTCGGCGCAGCCCGCCCCCGGCACGACGTGAGGGGCCCGCCCACCGCGGTGGCGGCGGACGGGCCCCTCATGTCCGGACGGTCAGCTTCCGCTGCCTCGGCCCGGTACGGTCAGCTCTCGCTGCCCAGGTGCAGCACCCGGACCATGTTGGTGGTGCCGACCACTCCGGGCGGCGAACCGGCCGTCATGATCATGGTGTCGCTCTCCTGGTACCGGTTGAGCTTCAGCAGCTCGGCGTCGACCAGCTGGACCATGGCGTCGGTGTTCTCGGCGTGCGGCACCACGAACGTCTCGACGCCCCAGCTGAGCGTCAGCTGGTTGCGGGTGTACGCGTCCTCGGTGAACGCGAGAATCGGCTGGGCGACGCGGTACCGCGACAGCCGGCGCGCGGTGTCACCGGACTGGGTGAACGCCACCAGCGCCTTCGCGCCGAGGAAGTCGGCCATCTCGCAGGCCGCCCGCGCCACCGAACCGCCCTGGGTGCGCGGCTTCTTGCCCGGCACCAGCGGCTGGAGGCCCTTGGACAGCAGCTCCTTCTCGGCCGCCACCACGATCTTCGACATCGTCTTGACCGTCTCGATCGGGTACTGCCCGACCGAGGACTCGGCGGAGAGCATCACCGCGTCGGCGCCGTCCAGGATGGCGTTCGCCACGTCGGACGCCTCGGCGCGGGTGGGCCGCGAGTTGGTGATCATCGACTCCATCATCTGGGTCGCCACGATCACCGGCTTGGCGTTGCGGCGGCACAGCTCGATGAGGCGCTTCTGCACCATCGGGACCTTCTCCAGCGGGTACTCCACCGCCAGGTCACCGCGGGCCACCATCACGCCGTCGAAGGAGAGAACGACCTCCTCCATGTTCTCGACCGCCTGCGGCTTCTCCACCTTGGCGATCACCGGGACCCGGATGCCGACCTCGTCCATCACCTGGTGCACGTCGCGCACGTCGGCGGCGTTGCGCACGAAGGACAGCGCGACCATGTCGCAACCCATGCGCAGTGCGAACTTCAGGTCGTCGACGTCCTTCTCGGACAGCGCGGGCACGTTGACCGCGGCGCCCGGCAGGTTGATGCCCTTGTGGTCCGAGATCACCCCGCCCTCGATGACCATGGTCCGCACCTGCGGACCCTCGACCTCGACCACCTGGAGCGCGACGTTGCCGTCGTTGATCAGGATCGGGTCGCCCTTGGAGACGTCACCCGCGAGGCCCTTGTAGGTCGTGCCGCAGATGGTCTTGTCACCGGGGACGTCCTCGGTGGTGATCACGAACTCCTCACCGCGGACCAGTTCGACCGGTCCCTCGGCGAAGGTCGCGAGGCGGATCTTGGGGCCCTGGAGGTCGGCGAGCACGCCCACCGCCCGCCCGGTCTCCTCGGCGGCCTTGCGGAGGCGGTCGTACCGCTCCTGGTGCTCCGGCTGGCTGCCGTGGCTCATGTTGAAGCGGGCCACGTTCATGCCGGCCTCGATCAGCGTCTTCAGCTGATCGAAGGAGTCGACGGCGGGGCCCAGGGTGCAGACGATTTTGGAACGGCGCATGGGTGCGATCCTATCGTTTTGTTTAGACGCGAAACGTATCGGGGGGTGACGCAGCTCACCGATCAGCGGCTGACCAGGCTGTACACCTGTGCGGCGATCTCCAGCTCCTCGTCCGTCGGCACCACGGCGACGGCGACCCGAGCGTACTCCGGCGAGATCAGCCGTGCCGTGTCACCTCGCGCCTCGTTGAGCTGCGAGTCGACGGCCAGGCCCAGCTCGGCGAGACCCTCCACGGCGGCCTGCCGCACGGGTGCGGAGTTCTCCCCGACCCCCGCGGTGAAGGCCACCGCGTCGACCCGGCCGAGCACGGCGCTGTACGCGCCGATGTACTTCTTCAGCCGGTGGACGTAGATGTCGAAGGCGAGGCGGGCCTGCTCGTCGCCCTCCTGCGTCCGCCGGACGATCTCCCGCATGTCGTTGTCCCCGCAGAGCCCCAGCAGTCCGCTGCGCTTGTTGAGCAGGGTGTCGATCTCGTCGATCGACATGCCGGCGACACGCGACAGGTGGAACACCACCGCCGGATCGACGTCACCCGAGCGGGTGCCCATCACCAGGCCCTCCAGCGGGGTCAGGCCCATCGAGGTGTCCACACAGCGCCCGCCGCGCACCGCCGAGGCCGACGCGCCGTTGCCCAGGTGCAGGACGATGACGTTGGTGTCGGCCTGCTCGCGGCCCAGCAGTTCCGCGGTGCGGCGCGAGACGTAGGCGTGCGAGGTGCCGTGGAAGCCGTAGCGCCGGACGCGGTGCGCGTCGGCGGTCTCCACGTCGATGGCGTAGCGCGCGGCGTGCTCCGGCATCGTCGTGTGGAACGCCGTGTCGAACACCGCGACCTGCGGCAGGTCCGGGTTGAGCGACCGCGCGGTGCGGATGCCGGTCAGGTTCGCCGGGTTGTGCAGCGGCGCGACCGGCACCAGCCGTTCGATCTCGGCGAGCACCTCCTCGTCGACGAGGGTCGGCGCGCTGAACCTCTGGCCGCCGTGCACCACCCGGTGCCCGACGGCGGCCAGTTCCGGTGAGTCCAGCCCGTTGCCGTCCGCCGCCAGCTCCTCCGCGACGGCCCTCAGCGCGGCGTCGTGGTCGGCGATGCGGGCGGTGCGCTCCCGCCGGTCGCCGCCGGCGGGGGAGTGCACCAGACGGGAGGCGGCCTCGCCGATCCGCTCCACCAGGCCCACCGCGAGCCGGGTCGGGCCGGACATGTCCAGCAGTTGGTACTTCACCGACGAGGAGCCGGAGTTGAGAACGAGCACTCGGGTGCCGGGCATGCTCAGGCGCCCCTTTCCTGGGCCTGGATGGCCGTGATGGCGACAGTGGTGACGATGTCGGCGACCAGCGCGCCCCGCGACAGGTCGTTGACCGGCTTGCGCAGGCCCTGGAGCACCGGGCCGACCGCGACCGCCCCGGCCGAGCGCTGCACCGCCTTGTAGGTGTTGTTCCCGGTGTTCAGGTCCGGGAAGATCAGCACGCTCGCCTGCCCGGCCACGTCGGAGCCGGGCAGTTTGGTGGCGGCCACCGAGGGCTCCACCGCGGCGTCGTACTGGATCGGCCCCTCCACCGGCAGGTCCGGACGGAGTTCGCGGACCAGTTCGGTGGCCCGCCGCACCTTGTCGACGTCCGCGCCCGAACCGGACGTGCCCGTCGAGTACGACAGCATGGCGATCCGCGGCTCGACGCCGAACTGGGCGGCGGTCGCGGCGGACTGGATGGCGATGTCGGCGAGCTGCTCGGCGTCCGGGTCGGGGTTCACCGCGCAGTCGCCGTAGACGAGCACCTTGTCGGCCAGGCACATGAAGAACACCGACGACACGATGGACGCGTCCGGCTTGGTCTTGATGATCTCGAAGGCCGGCCGGATCGTCGCGGCGGTCGAGTGCGCCGCGCCCGACACCATGCCGTCGGCCAGCCCCTCCTGCACCATCAGCGTGCCGAAGTACGACACCTCGGACACCGTGTCGTAGGCCAGCTCGTAGGTGACGCCGCGGTGCGCACGCAGTTCCGCGTACTGCTCGGCGAACCGTTCCCGCAGCGGCGACTCGACCGGGTCCACCACCCGGGCGGTGGCGGACGTGCCCTCGGAGACCTCGTCCGCGCCCAGCAGGTCGAGCTGCACACCCAGGTCGGCGGCCCGCTTGCGGACGGCCGCGTCGGGACCCAGCAGGGTCAGGTCGCAGATGTTGCGGCGCAGCAGCACCTCCGCGGCGCGCAGTACCCGCTCCTCGGTGCCCTCCGGCAGCACCACGTGCCGCCGGGAGGACCTGGACCGCTCGATCAGCTCGTGCTCGAACATCATCGGCGTGACCCGGCCGCTGCCGACCACGGCCAGCCGCTCGGACAGCTTGCCGGTGTCCACGTGCGACTCGAACAGCCCCAGCGCGATCTCCGCCTTGCGCGGGTTGGCCGCGTTCAACTTGCCCTGGAGCGTCACCAGTTCACCCGCCGTCGGGAACGAGCCGCCCGGCACCGCCAGCACCGGGGTGCCCGGCGCGAGCCGGTCGGCGAGTTGCAGGGTCTCCGGTCCGGGACGCTCGTCCAGCGTCAGCAGCAGCCCGGCGATCGGCGGCGCGCCCGCCGAGTGCGAGGCCAGCGCCCCTACTATCAGGTCCGCCCGGTCGCCGGGCGTCACCACCAGGCAGCCGTCGGTCAGCGCGGGCAGGAACGTCGGCAGCATCGCCCCGCCGAACACGAAGTCCCGGCAGTCCCGCGCCAGACCCGCCGGATCGCCCAACAGCACCTGGGCGCCCAGTTCGTCGACGATCTGCTGCACCGTCGGCGCGGACAGCGCCGGCTCCTCGGGCAGCACGTACACCGGCTCCGGCAGGTGCCGGCTCAGCGTGCGGGCCGCCTGCGCGGTGTGCCCGTCCCGCACCCGGTTGGCGATGGTCGCGACGACCTCGCAGCCCAGCGAGGTGAAGGCGTGGTGGGCGTTGCGCACCTCGGCGACCACCGAGCCGGCGCTCTGGTCCAGGCCGGCCACCACCGGCAGCACCGCCGCGCCCAGCTCGTTGGCGAGCCGCGCGTTCAGGGCCAGCTCCGCCGGCAGGCCGGTGTCCGCGTAGTCGGTGCCGAGGACCAGCGCCGCCTCGTAGCCGCGGGAGACCTCGTGGAAGCGCTCGACCAGGTGCGACACCAGCTCGTCGGTGCCCTTCTCCGCCTGGAGCACCGCCGCCTCGTCGTAGCCCAGGCCCACCATCGTGCCCGGCGGCTGGGTCAGCCGGTAGCGGCTGCGCAGCAGGTCCAGCAGCGGGTCCGGCCCGTCGTGGGCGAGCGGGCGGAACACGGCGACCCGGTCGATGCGCCGCGTCAGCAGTTCCATGACCCCCAGCTCCACCACCTGCCTGCCGTCACCTCGGCCGATGCCGGTTACGTACACGCTGCGCGTCACGCCTGCTCTCTCCCTTGCTGTCCTGAGCTGCCCGACAGGCCGCGGGTACGGAAACCCGTACGGACCTGGCTTTACTCTTGACAGTACCTGCGGAACTGGATATGCGACGTCCCGCACGGCAGCATGTGGACGAGCTGTACGGGCCGCGTTCAGGACATGAAACAATCCCCCCGGCCTCAGTCGGACCGTCCCCGATCAGGAGTAGCGATCAGCATGCGCATCGGAGTTCTCACCGCCGGAGGCGACTGCCCCGGACTGAACGCCGTCATCCGGTCGGTCGTGCACCGGGCCGTGGTGGACCGCGATGACGAGGTCATCGGGTTCGAGGACGGCTTCAAGGGCCTGCTCGACGGCCGCTACCGCGAACTCGACCTGAACTCCGTCAGCGGCATCCTCTCCCGCGGCGGCACCATTCTCGGCTCGGCCCGCCTCGAACGGGACCGGCTGCGCGAGGCGTGCGACAACAGCGAGGAGCTGATGGGCCGCCTCGGCATCGACGTGCTCATCCCGATCGGCGGCGAGGGCACCCTGACCGCCGCCACCATGCTGTCCCAGGCCGGACTGCCCGTCGTGGGTGTGCCGAAGACGATCGACAACGACATCTCCGCCACCGACCGCACCTTCGGCTTCGACACCGCCGTCGGGGTCGCCACCGAGGCGATGGACCGGCTGAAGACGACCGCCGAGTCCCACCAGCGCATCATGGTGGTCGAGGTCATGGGCCGGCACGCCGGCTGGATCGCGCTGGAGGCCGGCATGGCCGGCGGCGCGCACGGCATCTGCCTGCCCGAGCGGCCCTTCGAGCTCGACGACCTGTGCAAGATGATCGAGGAGCGCTTCTCCCGCGCCAAGAAGTTCGCGGTGGTCTGCGTCGCCGAGGGCGCGCGGCCCGCGGAGGGCTCCATGCCCTACGAGAAGGGCGTCATCGACCAGTACGGCCACGAGCGCTTCACCGGCATCGGCAACCGCCTCGCGGTGGAGCTCGAACGCCGGGTCGGCAAGGAGGCGCGGCCCGTCATCCTCGGCCACGTCCAGCGCGGCGGCACCCCCACCGCCTACGACCGGGTGCTCGCCACCCGCTTCGGCTGGCACGCGGTGGAGGCCGCCCACCGCGGTGACTTCGGGAAGATGACCGCGCTGCGCGGCACCGACATCGTGATGGCCGAACTCGCCGACGCGACCCGCGAGCTGAAGACCGTGCCGCAGTACCGCATGGACGAGACCGAGGCCGTCTTCTGAGCGGGGCCGCCTCCTGAGCGGGGCCGCCTCCTGAGCGGAGCCGCCCGCCGACCGGAGCCGTCCCCGCCGGGCACGCCCCGGCACTCGGCCACCGGCGCGCGGCGTCGTCACGACCCGGCGCGCCGCCCCCAGTGGTAGAGGTGCTCGGGGCGGCCCTGACCGCCGTACCGCGGTGCCCGCTCCACCAGGCCCTGCTCGGCCAGGTGCTCCAGGTAGCGGCGGGCCGTCACCCGCGAGGCGCCGATCAGCTCGCCCACCCGGCTGGCGGACAGCCCGTCCGGCGCCACCTGCCGCAGATGGTCCACGACGGCTTCCAGCGTCTCGTTGCTCATGCCCTTCGGCAGCGGGCCGCCGACACTGCCGCGCAGCGCGGCGAAGGCCCGGTCCACGTCCTGCTGCGCGGTGGAATCCCCGTGGAAGACCAGCTGGCGCCGGTAGTCGGCGTAGCGCTCCAGCTTGTCGCGGAACGCCGCGAAGGTGAACGGCTTCAGCAGGTACTGCACCACGCCGTGCGCCACCACGGACCGCACGATCTCCACGTCCCGCGCCGAGGTGACGGCGATGACGTCCGTGAAGTCGCCCCGGGCGCGCAGCCCCCGGCACACGTCCAGACCGGTCATGTCCGGCAGGTAGAAGTCCAGCAGGATCAGGTCCACCGGCCGCCGGTCCAGGAACTCCGGGACCTGCCCGCCGCTGTGCACCACACCCGCCACCGTGAAGCCCGGGACCCGCGCCACGAACTGGGCGTGCGCGTCCGCGATCCGCGGATCGTCCTCGACGACCAGCGTCTCGATGTCGGGCGTCCCCACGTCCGGCGTCCGCGGCATCATCCCTCCGGTTCCTGTCGAAGCGGACGCAAGCGTACGGTGAAGACCGCGCCCGCACCGCCCGCGTCGCCGCCCGCACCGCCCGCGACGTCGACCTCACCGCCTGCGACGTCGACCTCACCGTCGTAGCGGTTGATCACCTGCTGCACCAGCGACAACCCCAGCCCCCGGCCGTGCGCCCCCTCGGGCCGGCTGCTCGACCAGCCGCTGGAGAACATCGACCCCAGCTGCGTGCCGTCGACCCCGTCGCCGGAGTCCGCGACCCGGACCAGCAGCGCGCCGCCCGGCTCGCTGCGCACCGCCACCGAGAC
>NZ_BAAHCA010000146.1:0-7972 GCF_054776295.1 Streptomyces sparsus | reverse complement strand
TGCAGGGGCGGGGACGCGGGGCGGGCGGAGCGGAACGGCCCGCTCGGCTACGCGGGTCCCGGAGCCCTGACGGGAGGTCAGCCAGCCCTCGGCGACCAGTTCGGCGTAGGCGTCGGCCACGGTGTTGCGGGCGAGCCCCAGATCGGCGGCCAGCGAACGGTACGGAGGCAGTCGGGCGCCGGGCGCCAGCCTGCCCTCGCGGATCGCGTCCCGCAGCGCACGTGCCACGGCGGCGCGCCGGCTACCGCCGGGGGCCAGCTCCAGATGCAGGTCACTGCCGACGCGCCGGGCCGAATTGACCCAAGGTTCCGACACGAAAGTGCACCTTTCCGTGGGTCGGTGGGGTTCGTACGTTAGTGGGCATGACCGACAGCAGTGTGTCCCGAGTGAACTTCGCCAAGGTGGCCCCGCAGGCGTACAAGGCGCTGGCCGGCCTTGACGCCGCAGCCCGCGACGGGCTGGACCCGACCGTGGTGGAACTCGTCCAGATCCGCGCCTCGCAGATCAACGGCTGCGCCTACTGCATCCACATGCACACCAACGACGCCCGCAAGGCCGGCGAGAGCGAGGACCGCCTCCACCTGGTCGCGGCCTGGCCGGAGGCCGGCACGTTCTTCACGGAGCGGGAGCGGGCCGCCCTCGCCCTCACCGAGGCCGTCACCCTGCTCCCGCGCGGCGGCGTGCCCGACGACGTGTACGCGCGGGCCGCGGCCCACTTCGACGAAGCCGAGCTCGGCCGGCTCCTGGCCGTGATCTGCACCATCAACGCGTGGAACCGCGTCGCTGTGACCACCGCCAAGGAGCCGGGCACCGACGAGCGCCCGCCCGCCGCACGACCCTGACCCGAGCCGAACCCCCACCGCGCCCGCCGCTTGCCGGCCTGCTGTCTTGTGACGAGATCGCCGCCGCGCGGGCCGGGGTTGTCGCCTCACGGTGCCTGTTCGTGGACGACCGGTCGGAGAACGTCGAGGCGGCAGGCGCACTCGGCATGTCGGGTGTCCGGTACCGGTCCGCCGCGGACCTCCGCGCCGCGCTGGGCTCACTGCTGCACGGGGAGCAGTGAGCGAGCAGGGCGAGCGTCGAGCGTTCCGGGGGAGGGCCGGAGCCGGGAAGGGACGGCGCCGCGACGGGGATCAGAGAAAATCTCCTCTCGTCGAGGTAGACATTCGCGCTCTCGGTGGCTAGCATTTTCTTCGTAGCCAGAGGAGAGAAAATCCGTAGGGCACGGCAGATGACGAACTGCCGTGAGTAGTGGAGCAGGACGCCGACGCGGCGGACGGGCAGTTCGGACGCCCGCCGGGGAGGCGAGCGGTTGTCAGGCGGCAGTGACCCGTAGGAGCTCAGGGGTCTCAGCCGGTGGTGGCCGCGACAGGGAAAACAGAAGGATCAGGAAGACGAGAAACCCGAGGAGAAGGGAAGGGCCACACGCCATTGGATCGCCCGTCGGCGGCAGTCGCGTCGAACGGGTACCGCGGTCCCCATGAACGGAAGGTGGTCTTCGGTTACGCATACGTCGCGATCCCCGCGTCTGCTGTCCCTTCGGGGCAGCCGCGGAAACGGTAGTCCGGCCTGAAGGCCGGTAGATGGTGTAAACCCAACCCAGGGCCCCGGTGCGTCGCACCGGGTCCCTCGACACGTGGACGGTGGAATGGCCCTGGAGCTGCGCGAAGTGGACACCAGATTCGACGACGACGACTACCCCGCCTACACCATGGGCCGGGCCGCGGACATGCTCGGCACGACCCCGGGCTTCCTGCGCAGCCTGGACGAGGCGAAGTTGATAAGCCCCCAGCGCTCGGCCGGCGGACACCGCCGGTACTCGCGTCACCAGCTGCGGCTCGCCGCCCGCGCCCGGGAACTGGTCGACGAGGGCACGTCGGTGGAAGCCGCATGCCGCATCGTCACCCTTGAGGACCAGCTCGAAGAGGCGCACCGGCTGAACGACGAGCTGCGGGACCGCCGGGAGAACTGACACCGGGCACCGGCCCGACCGGGTCGGTGCCGCACGGACCCCCTGCCCTAAGCCGTATCCGGTCGCCACCCCGGCGTCACCGCCGTCGGGGGACCTCCGCGCGCTCACCGCCGCTTGCGTGAGCCGCCCGAGGGATGGCGAACACCCTCCGCGCGTGCTTGACGTTGACGCTGCGTAAACGCCTAGCGTCGTGAGCAGCGACGGAAGAGGAGGTCCCGGCGATGGAGTGGCCCATTCAGCACCTCGCCCGGTCGGCCGGCACCACCAGCCGCACCCTGCGTCACTACGACGACATCGGGCTGCTGAAACCGAGCCGGATCGGCCACAACGGCTACCGCTACTACGACGAGAACGCGCTGGTTCGGTTGCAGCGCATCCTCCTGCTGCGCGAGCTGGGCCTGAGCCTGGCCGCCATCGCGGAGGTGCTCGAGGGGCAGCGCAACACCTCCGCCGCGCTGCGCACCCATCTGCGGCTGCTGGAACAGGAGCGTGCACGGCTCCGGCGGCAGATCGACTCGGTGCGGACCACGTTGGACAAGCTGGAAGGAGGCGAACCGCTCATGGCTGAAGAGGCCTTCGACGGTTTTGACCACACGCAGTACAAGGAGGAGGTGACCGACCGCTGGGGCCGGTCCGCCTACGAGCAGGGCGACCGGTGGTGGCGTTCCCTCTCGGCCGACGACAAGAAGGGGTTCCAGCGGCAACAGGCGGAGATCGGCGCCGACTTCGGCCGCGCGCACGCGAGGGGCCTGGAGCCGGACAGTGAGGAGGTGCAGGCCGTCACCCGCCGCCACTACGAGTGGATGGGGGTCGGCTGGCAGGGCCGGTCACCGACGGCCGAGCAGTTCGTCGGGATCGGGCAGATGTACGTCGACGATCCGAGGTTCACCGCGATCTACGACGTCCACGGGGAGGGCACCGCCGCTTTTGTGCACCGGGCGATGAGCGTCTACGCGGAGCGGAACCTCTGACCGGGGCGGGGAGGGTCGCGGGCCCTGCCCAGCGGCGGCGGCCGGCGGCCTCCCGTCCGGCGCCACCGGACGGGGGCGCGTCCGTGCCTGCCGCGTTCTCCTACCGGGCGCCGAACAGCTCGAGCAGCTCGGTCTTGGCGAACATCCGGGCCGTCTCGATCGCGCTGGGTGTGCCGGCGGCCGGGTCCGCGCCTCCGTCCACGAGGGCGCGGACCACCTCGTCCTCGCCCTTGAAGACGGCCCCCGCGAGGGGCGTCTGGCCGCGGTCGTTGGGCTTGTCCGGGTCGGCGCCGCGCGCCAGCAGGGCGCGGACGGTCGCCGGGTGGCCGTGGTAGGCGGCCAGCATGACGAGCGAGTCACCGCTGTCGTTGGTGAGGTTCGGCGGCACCCCCGCGTCCACGTAGGCGGCGATGGTGTCGGTGTCCCCGTGCCGGGCGAGGTCGAAGACCTTTCCCGCGAGTTGGAGCACCTCGGGGTCGTGCGCGGGCTCGTCGGTCATGGGGGACCCTCCTCGGGCTCGTGCGGTGCGAGCCACCTGGCCCGACGGCCGGGCACGTCACCTCGCTGCTGGTGATCTCACCTTACGTAGGCTCCTGCCACCCGGGCGCGTCCGCGACACTCCCCGGTCCCCCTGCGCCCCACCGTGGTCAGGCCGGGACGGGACGGGCGGGGGAGCCCTCCGGGCTCGGGGCGGGCGACAGCGCCTCACGGCTGCGGGCGTGCTCCGCGTAGGCGCGGGTGATCTCACGGCGGCTGGGCAGGTCCGCCTCGGCGATGCCCATCACGTCCGCGGCGCGCGCGAGCACGTTCCGCACCACGGTGGCGGTGTGCGGGGTCAGGCGGCGGTGCGCCTGCCGGACGACGTCCGTGTAGACGGACTGCACGCGTTTGTAGGCGAGGTAGACCGGCAGGTCCTCGTCCATGCCGGCGTCCGCACCCGGCAGCTCCGCGGTCACCGCCCTCCGCCACGACTTCCTGACGCGCTCCTCCTGCCGGGCGGGGTAGTCCATCAGGTAGAGGTGGGTGGCGAGGTCGTACAGCGGGTCGCCGACCATGGCCAGCTCCCAGTCGATCGTCCACAACCGCCGGCGGCGGTCGACGATGAGGTTGGCCCGGTGCAGGTCGCCGTGCAGCAGGCAGAACGGCCGACGGGCCAGGGTCCTCGCCCGGTCGTCCAGCCACGAGCCGGCCGCCACCGCGTGCTCGGACACTCCCAACCGCTGGAACAGCGGCCCGTACTCGGGCAGCCGCTTGCGGTAGGCCTCCTCGCGGGTGAACGAGATCAGCGCTCGGAAGAAGCCGCCGCTGTCCCCGTTCACGGGCCGCTCCTGCTCCTTGCAACCGCGGGACGAGGTCACCTGGTCCGGGGAGATCGCGGCCAACTGCCGGAAGCGTTCCATGATCTGACGCCGGTACCGGTAGCGGACGGGCGTGCCGGGCGGGCAGGTGCGGTCCAGCGCCTCACCCTCGATGAAGGACTGGAGCAGCGGGCCGTCCGGCAGCTGCCGGACCTGGGGAATCCGGGGGACGCCCCTGCTGCCGAGTTCGGCGAGCAGTTCGTCCTCCGAGACGAAGCAGCGCCGGTCGAACCACAGGGCCTCGTCGTGCGGCTCGGCGCACTTGTACCGGCCGTGGACGTGCCAGGTCCGGTGGTACCCCTGGTAGGAGAGTGGTTGCTTCATCGCGGAGCTGTCGTACCTCTCACACGGCCGGAACAGAGCGGCAGGCTACTCCTTCGCGCTCGCACGGCGGGGGTCGGAAACACCGATGTCACCTGAAGGTTGCCGTACGACATCCAGTACGGACGCGAGTGAGCCGATGACGGGCGCCGGCGGGAACGTCGCGTGCGGGCCGCCGAGTTCGTCCGCCTGCCGCCTCAGGGCCGCGGCCTTCGCGGGTGTGCTGCCGTATCCGATGAAGCGCACCCCGGCGGCGTGCGCCGCCAGGACGTCCACCGGGGCGTCACCGATCATGACCGTGCGGTGGGCGGACGCGTCCACCGACGCGAGGGCCCGCAGCACGCAGTCCGGGTCCGGCTTCAGCAGCCTGGCGTCGGGCTGCCGCCCGTGCACGCGTCCGGCGAAGACGTGCCCCAGCCCGCGGGTCTCCAGGTAACGTCGCACCGCTTCCGGGGAGTTGTTCGTCGTGATGGCCAGCTCGTAACCCGCCGCGCGGAGGGCCCGGACCAGCCGGTCGGCGTGCGGGGTGGGCCGGGCGGTCGCGGCGGCGGCGACCTCCTCGCGGGTGAGGACGCGCTCCAGTGTGCTGACGAGCGTGCCCTTCCGCCGGCCGGCGACGCTGCGCAGGATGTCGTGCGCGTTGTCGGTGGAGCGCAGTTCCGCGTCGAGCAGCGCCCCTTCACCGTGCGTCCGCACGCAGCTCCTCATGCGCTCGGCCACGTCGTGCGCGGGGTGGGCGGCGAAGAGGTCGCAGAGCGGGCCGTCGAAGTCGAACAGAACACATCTGACGGTGTCGAGGAGCGTCTTCATCACTTGAGTGTCAGGGGTGGCGTCCCCCTTGGCCAGGGACCCCCGGGGCGGTGGGCGGGGGCGTCCGGGGCGGTGGGCGGGCTCCGGGGCGCACGCTCCGGGGGAGCCGTCCGGGCGTCACGCGCCGGCGGTGCTCCGGCGGCGCTCCGGCCGGAATTCGGCGACGTTGACGAGTTCGAGCACGGTCAGCAGCGAGGTGACGAGGTGCTCGGCGCTGACGCCGGCGTTGAGCAGTTCGGCCTTCTTCCGGTCGTTGCGGGCGTAACCGACGAAGGGCACGCCGGCCGTCTCGGCGGCTTCGGCGTCCCGCGGGGAGTCGCCGATCATCACCGTCCGCTCCGCCGGCACACCCGTGGACTCCAGGGCGCGCAGCACGGCGTCCGGGTCCGGCTTGAGCCGGGACGCGTCCGGCCTGCGCCCGTGCACACGACCGGCGAACAAGCCGTCGAGCCGCCGGCCGGCGAGATATCCCTGCACGGCCTCCGGCGCGTTGTCGGTACTGATCGCCAACCGCCGTCCGGTGGACCCGAGCGTCATCAGGAGCGCGTCCACGTAGGCCGTGGGCCAGGCGCGCGGGGCGGCTGCCACCTCCTCCCGGGTGAGCGCGTCCGCCACCTCCTGGACCAGGGTGGTGCCCGGTGCCTGCCGGGCGACGTCCCGCAGCACGGCGTGCGGATCGTCCGGGGCGGACAGCGTGACGTCCTGGGGGCTCGCGTCCACCAGGGCGCGCAGCCGGGTGGCGGCGTCGGCGGCACGCCCGTCGACGAACAGCCGGCAGAGGGGTCCGTCGAAGTCGAAGATGACACTGTCCGCGGCACTGATCAGGCTGCGCATCGTGAGCTGGCCCCCTACGGTCGAGGTGGGGCAGCCGGGTGCGTGCTCGGGTGCCCGATGGCGGCCGGGGCGCTCGTCGCGCCCCTCGGTCCGGACGTCCCGTGATGCCCGCGGTGAGGTCCGCAGAGCCCGCGGGGTGCCGGAACCGTATCTTCGGCCGCGGACGCGGGAATGGCAAGATCCGCGCGACCCTCCGCTGCCCGCTCACCCGTGCGGACGCGCCGGACGGTCGGCCGCTCGGCGCCCGGTAAGTCGCCGGCCGGCCGGTCGTCAGTCGCTCAGTGGACCGACCGTCCGCGCGCTGCCGTCAGCGACGCCGGTGGCGTCTCACTCGCCCAGCCGGACCGGGACCGCGACGGACTCCCACAGGGAGCTGAACCACTGGTCGGCCGCGACGGCGAAGGCGGACTCCTGCTCGTCCCGGCTGTCGGGTCCGCTGGAGTAGCGGAAGAGGGTGGCCTCCAGGCCGAGCACGTCGTGGATCAGCATGGGGTCGTCGTGGAAGGGCACGGTCCGCGGGATCACCGTGTAGAACCCGAACAGCGCCTCCGTTCCGTTCAGCAGGTAGTACTTGCTGGTCGGCGTGATGCGCACGCTGCGCACCTCCACGGAGACCTCTCCCACCAGTCCCCGCTCGGCCAGCTTGGTGAGGTCCATCCACAGGATGTGGGCGTAGCTGCGCATCAGGTCGCGCAGCCGCTCCAGGGGGCGCGGGTCGGCGGGGTCCGAGACGAGCCGGGGTACGGCGAGCTCGGCCTCCAGGCTCGGCATCAGCACCCGCACCCGGATCGACTGCGGGGCCAGTTCGTGCGCCTCGATGGCCAGCCGGGCGGCGGCCAGGGCGGTGTTGAGCGTCTCCGTGGTGAGGGAGTAGGTGTCGATGGTGACGTGGTCGGCGCGGAAGGCGTCGAGTATCCGGTCGGCGAGTTCCACTCCGGCCGGGCGGGGTGCGTCGGGGTGCGGGTGCTGTTCGGCGACGACGGGCGGGGCGCCGCGACCGGTGTGGGTGAGCAGTCCCTCGGCCCTGAGCACGTCCAGGGCCTGACGTACCGCGCTGCGGTTGGCGCCGAACTCGTCCACGAGTTCCTGCTGTGTGGGCAGCCGGTCACCGGCCGACAGCTCGCCGCCCCTGATGCGGGTCCGCAGGTGGTCGGCGATGTGCTCCTTGGGCGAACGGTCGCCGGTGGTCCTGTTCTTGCTCACTCTGTGACCGTACAACTTCTCACCAACGCCGGGGAGTTGCCCGCCAAGTGTTTTTGCTTCGACCGAAGTTGGGCACAACTATTAGTAAGTTGGCCGCCAACTTTCCAGGGTTGGCGATCAAGTCGCACCAGTTGCACGGACAGTCGTCCCGGCCAGGCGCACTCCCCTCCCCGCCCGTCCGACGGCGTACGGGCGCCCACGCACCGCACGGTCTCCCGCATGCCTCCCGAAGGAGGGAAACACCATGCCTCTTCTCACCCTGTTCGTGGCGGCGGTGGTGGTCGCCGCCGAGCGCGTGATCGAGTCCCGCTACGGAGTCGCCGGTGCCGCCGGAGTGATCCTGCTGGCGGTCGGCATCAAGGCCCGCAACGTGACGTGCAGTTGCCTCGGGGCGGTGGTGCTCACCGTGCTCTTCATGAGTCCGTGAGCGTTCCGGTCCCGAGCGCGCGCCGCCGCTGAACGACGCGGCCGGCGAGCCGCCGGGGCGCGCCCGGCGCAGGGCG
>NZ_BAAHCA010000145.1:6022-8025 GCF_054776295.1 Streptomyces sparsus | reverse complement strand
GACGGCCGCCGCGACTGCCGGGGTGCTGAGCGACGAGGACGCGATGGCGATCGTGCGCCGCCGCGGCCTGGCGATGGCCGAGGCCGCCGCCGTCACCGAGACCGGCATGTCGGCGGTGCTGGGCGGCGACGCCGAGACCGTCGTGGCCCACCTGGAGAAGCTGGGCCTCACGCCGGCCAACGTCAACGGCGCCGGTCAGATCGTCGCGGCGGGTACCGCCGAGCAGTTGGCGGCACTCGCCGCGGACAAGCCGGAGGGCGCCCGCGTCATCGCCTTGAAGGTGGCCGGAGCGTTCCACACCGAGCACATGGCTCCGGCGGTCAGTGCGCTGGAGGCGGCCGTGCGGGACGTGCGGGTCGGCACTCCGCAGCTGCGGCTGGTGTCCAACCGGGACGGCCAGGTGGTCGCGGACGGCCCCGAGTTCGTGCGCCGGCTGGTGGGTCAGGTGGCGAACCCGGTCCGCTGGGACCTGTGCATGGAGACGTTCCGGGAGCTGGGCGTGACGGCGATCGTGGAGGTGTGCCCGGGCGGCACACTGACCGGTCTGGCGAAGCGCGCGCTGAAGGGCGTCAGGACGCTGGCGTTGAAGACCCCCGCCGACCTCGATGCGGCTCGTGAGCTGATCGCCGAGCACGGCACTGCGAAAGAGGAGCCGAGTCCATGACCGCGAAGATCACGCCCGCACAGGGATCACCGTACGCGCGGGTGCTGGGTGTCGGCGGCTACCGTCCGACCCGGGTGGTTCCCAACGAGGAGATCCTCAAGCACATCGACTCCTCCGACGAGTGGATCAGGTCGCGCAGCGGTATCGCGACCCGCCACTGGGCGGGCCCGGAGGAGACGGTCGCCGAGATGTCGCTGGCGGCCGCCGGCAAGGCGATCGCGCATGCCGGGATCACTCCCGAGCAGGTCGACGCGGTGATCATCTCGACCGTCTCGCACTTCAAGCAGACCCCGTCGATCGCCACCGAGATCGCCCACCGGCTCGGCACCGGCAAGGCGGCGGCCTTCGACATCTCCGCCGCCTGCGCGGGCTTCGGTTACGGTCTGACGATCGCCAAGGGGCTCATCGTCGAGGGCAGCGCGAAGTACGCCCTGGTGGTGGGCGTCGAACGGCTGTCGGACCTGACCGACCTGGAGGACCGCTCGACGGCGTTCCTGTTCGCGGACGGCGCGGGAGCGGTTGTCGTCGGCCCGTCCGACGTGCCCACCATGGGTCCCACGATCTGGGGCTCGGAGGGCGACAAGGCCGAGGTCATCACCCAGACCGTGCCGTGGGACCACTACCGGAACGGGACCCCGGAGAAGTTCCCGGCGCTCCGCCAGGAGGGCCAGACGGTCTTCCGCTGGGCGGTGTTCGAGATGGCCAAGATCGCCGAACAGGCGCTGGCGGCGGCAGGGATCACCTCCGAGGATCTGGACGTCTTCATTCCGCACCAGGCCAACATGCGCATCATCGACTCGATGGTGAAGACTCTGAAACTGCCGGCGCACGTGACAGTCGCGCGGGACGTCGAGCACACCGGCAACACCTCTGCCGCCTCGATCCCGCTCGCGATGGAACGGCTGCTGGAAACCGGGCAGGCCAAGAGCGGCGACACCGCGCTGGTCATCGGTTTCGGGGCGGGTCTCGTCTACGCAGCGACGGTCGTTACTCTCCCCTAGTCCGTCAATCACTCCGCCAACCCACACGAAACAGAGCAGAAGGAGCGCCAACATGGCCGCCACGCAGGAAGAGATCGTCACCGGTCTCGCCGAGATCGTCAACGAGATCGCCGGTATCCCGACCGAGGACGTGCAGCTCGACAAGTCCTTCACCGACGACCTGGACGTCGACTCGCTGTCCATGGTCGAGGTTGTGGTGGCTGCCGAGGAGCGCTTCGGCGTGAAGATCCCGGACGACGACGTCAAGGGCCTCAAGACCGTCGGCGACGCCACCACGTACATCCTCAACCACCAGGGCTGAGCCGGTCGCGGGGGGGGGGGGGGGGGGGGGGGGGGAG
>NZ_BAAHCA010000145.1:0-6014 GCF_054776295.1 Streptomyces sparsus | reverse complement strand
CCCCCCCCCCCCCCCCCCCCCCCCAAGGCCTCCGCCCGTCCGGTTCCCGGCGTCAGCCGGTGCCCCTCAGCCCGTCGCAGCGCGAAGCTGCACAGCCAACTGCTCAGGGATGGCCAACCGCCTCCCGGCAAGGAGTTCAGGTGACCGCGAACGACCGAACCGTGGTCGTCACCGGTATCGGCGCCACGACGCCGCTGGGTGGCGACAGCGCATCGACCTGGGAGGGGCTGATCGCCGGACGTTCCGGGGTCGGCATACTGGACCAGGAGTGGGCGGCCGACCTGCCGGTCAGGATCGCCGCGACCGCGGCGGTCGACCCCGGTGAGGTTCTGCCCCGCCCGCTCGCCCGACGGCTCGACCGGTCGGCGCAGTTCGCGCTGATCGCGGCCCGCGAGGCCTGGGCCGACGCCGGCTTCCAGGGCAAGGCGGGTGAGTCCGCCGAAGGCGGAGCCGACGAGCCCGCCGTCGACCCGACCCGGCTGGGAACCGTCATCGCCTCCGGCATCGGCGGCGTGACCACGCTGCTCGACCAGTACGACGTGCTGCGGGAGAAGGGCGCCCGCCGGGTCTCCCCGCACACCGTGCCGATGCTCATGCCCAACAGCCCGTCGGCCAACGTCGGCCTGGAGGTGAACGCCCAGGCGGGCGTGCACACCCCGGTCAGCGCCTGCGCCTCAGGCGCTGAGGCCATCGGCTACGCGATCGACATGATCAGGTCCGGACGGGCCGACGTGGTGGTCGCCGGCGGCACCGAGGCGGCCGTGCACCCGCTGCCCATCGCGGCCTTCGCCAACATGATGGCAATGTCCAAGAACAACGACGAGCCGCAGAAGGCCTCGCGTCCCTACGACACCGGGCGCAACGGCTTCGTGCTCGGTGAGGGCGCGGGCGTGGTGATCCTGGAGTCCGCCGAGCACGCGCGCAGGCGCGGCGCCCGGGTGTACTGCGAGGCGCTGGGCCAGGGCCTGTCCGCGGACAGCCACCACATCGCCCAGCCGGAGCCGTCCGGTCGCGGAATCGCCGCCGCCCTGGACAACCTGCTGGGCAGCACCGATCTCAAGCCCGAGCAGGTCGTGCACCTCAACGCGCACGCCACGTCCACTCCGCAGGGTGACATCGCGGAGATCAAGGCGCTGCGCAAGGTGCTGGGTGACGACCTCGACCATGTGGCGATCTCCGCCACCAAGTCGATGACCGGGCACCTGCTCGGTGGCGCCGGCGGCATCGAGACGGTGGCGACCGTGCTCGCGCTGAAGGAGCGCGTCGCGCCGCCCACCATCAACGTGGACGACCTCGATCCGGAGGTCGACGCCGACATCGTCCGGGGCGGAACGCGTGCGCTGCCCTCGGGCACCATCGCCGCGCTGAACAACTCGTTCGGCTTCGGCGGCCACAACGTGGTGCTGGCCTTCCGCTCCGTCTGACCGCGGGACCGGCCGACAGCGAAGGAGGGCCGCCCGGTGGGATCATCCCACCGGGCGGCCCTCCTTCCGTCTCACGTCAGGCGGCCCGCGCGGGACCGCGAGGTGGGCTGTGGGCCGTCCGGCCGCTGCCGGGCCGACTGCCGCAACGTGCGGGCCCCCGCCGCGGCTTCAGACCACCTGGTGCAGCCAGCGCACCGGGGCGCCCTCTCCCGCGTGGCGGAACGGTTCCAGCTCGTCGTCCCAGGGCTTGCCGAGCAGCTTGGCCACCTCGTCGGCCAGGTCGCTCTCCCCCTGCCCGGCCCGGACGAGTGCGGCCCGCAACCGGTCCTCGGGGATCAGAATGTCGCCGTGCATGCCGGTGACCGCATGGAAGATGCCCAACTGCGGGGTGGAGCTGTAGCGCTCGCCCTCCGCTGCCGGGCAGGGTTCCGCGGTGACCTCGAAGCGCAGCAGGTGCCAGCCGCGCAGAGCGGAGGCCAGCTGGGACGCCGTGCCGGGATCACCCTGCCAGGAGAGTTCGGCGCGCCAGGTGCCCGGTGAGACGGGCTGTTTGATCCAGTCGAGGTTGACGCGGGCACCCAGGACTCCCGCGACCGCCCATTCGACGTGCGGGCACAGTGCGCGGGGTGCGGAGTGGACGAACAGGACTCCACGTGTCGTCACCGGGACCTCCAGTGCGGTTCCGAGTTCCGCCTTCGGCGGGCAGCCTCGAATCCCTAGCGGTCATGCGCCGATCGGCGCCTGACATTCTGCCCCATCAGCCGGCGCTAACCAACCGCTGAGTTACGAACAGTAAACACCATGGACGCCAATTCTCCCCAAAAGGGACAGGATGTGACGTGTGGTGAGACCCGCTCCGTGTCACCGTGCCGATGAGGGCCGCCTGGGGCAAAGCTACCGTGCCGGACGGCGGGCGCGTCACGTACGGTCGTGACAAAGGCGGATCTCCCACCGCCCGGTGAGACAGGAGCAACTGAATGCCGGTCAGCGCACACATCCGGCGGCGCGGCGCACGGGCTGCGGCGGGCGCCGGGCTGGTTCTCGCCCTGCTCGCCGGGACCGCGGCCTGCGGCAGTGGCGGTGGGGGCGGCGATGACGACGGCGGCACCGCCACCTCCCGGGACGCCACCGGCTCCGCACGCCCGTCCGCGAAGCCCTCCCCCTCGAAGGAGGGCGGCCCCGACTCCATCGCCGCTCTCGGCGACTCCATCACCACCGGTTTCGACACCTGTGAACTGCTCGCCGACTGCCCCGAGGCGTCCTGGGCCACGGGCACCGAGGACGGCATCGACAGCCTCGCGCAGCGGATGCTGGACGATCCGGCGGGCCGTACCTGGAACCACGCGGTCGCCGGGGCGGTGATGGCCGACCTGCCGGGGCAGGCGAAGAAGGCCGTGGTGAACGAACCGGGCCTGGTGACGGTGCTGATCGGCGCGAACGACGCGTGCACCGAGACGGTGGCGGGCATGACGCCGGTGGCGGAGTTCCGGAAGGACTTCCGTACGGCGATGGAGACGCTGCGGAGCGAACTGCCGGACACCCGGATCTTCGTGGCGAGCGTGCCGGACCTGATGCGGCTCTGGTCGCAGGGGCGCGCCAACCCCTCGGCGACGCAGGTGTGGGACATGGGCATCTGCCAGTCGATGCTGCGCGACCCGGCGGCGACGGACGCGGCGGCCACCGGGCGCCGCGACTCGGTCGCCCAGCGGGTGTCCGAGTACAACGAGGTGCTGGCGGAGGTGTGCGCGGCGGACAAGCGCTGCGTCCACGACGGGGGCGCGGTGCACGAGTACCGCTTCACCAGCGATGAGCTCAGCGGCTGGGACTGGTTCCACCCGAGCAGGAACGGTCAGCGGGTGCTCGCCAGGCTCGCGCACGAGGCCCTCACCGGCTCGTAGCCCGGCACGCGCCGGACCCGGACGGTGGGAGGTTCCGTCCGGGCCCGGCTCACCGCGGCCGGGGGCCGTGCCCCGTGTGCGGACGCCGGAGACGGTCGTCAGCAGCTCAGGGTGGTGGTGAGGCGGGGGTCGGTGAGGCTGCGACCAGCCTCCAGCAGGTACCGGCCGCCCACGTGCCGCCAGCCGTCGGCCTGCTCGTCCCAGATCTGGAAGGCCCGCCGCGGCAGTGCCACGACGGTCTCCACCGTCTCCCCCGGTTCTGCCGTGACCGACGCGAAGCCGGCCAGCCAGCGGTGCGGGCGCTCCACGGCGGCGGGGTCGAGCGGTGCCAGGTACAGCTGCACGGTCTCCCGGCCGGTCCGGTCGCCGGTGTTGCGCAGCCGCAACGTCGCCCGGAACGCGTCCTCGGCAGGGGCGGCGCCGTCCGCCCCGTGTCCGTCGCCCTCGCTGTCCGGGTCGGTGCCGCCGGGGCCGTCGGCGGAGTCCTCGTCAGGCACGGGGTGCACGGTCAGCGACTCGTACGTCCACTCGGTGTAGCCCAGGCCGTGCCCGAAGGGGTAGGCGGGCTGCACGCCGGCGTGCTGCCACGCCCGGTAGCCGATGAACACCCCCTCCTCGTAGGGGAGTTCTCCGTCAGCGGGGGTGACCTGCCGCACCGGGGCGTCGCCCAGGGCCGCGGGCCAGGTGGTGGGCAGCCGGCCGCCCGGCTCGGCGGCGCCGAGCAGGACGTCGGCGAGAGCCGCCCCGCCCTCCTGGCCGGGGAACCAGCTCAGCAGCACCGCGGAGACCTGCTCCCGCCAGGGCATCTCCACCGGTGAGCCGGCGTTGACCACTACCACCGTGCGGGGATTGGCCGCGGCGACCGCACGCACCAGGTCGTCCTGGCGCCCCGGGAGGGCCAGGCCCGTCCGGTCGAAGCCCTCGCTCTCCACCAGGTCGGTGGTGGCCACGACCACGATCGCAGTGTCGGCGGTCCGGGCGTCGGCGGCCGCTTCGGCGATCAGCTCGTCCGGGTCGCGGCGCGGATCCAGGTGCATGAGGGCGAAGCCGACCGCCTGCACGGGCGCGTCCACGATCTTGCGCACGGTGTGCCGCAGCCCGATCTCCACGGGGGTTCCCGCGACCAGCTCGACCCGGCCGCGTTCCTCCGGTGCGCCGAAGAACACCTCGAAGGGGTCGCCCTCCGGGGCGGCCTGCGAACCGGCGAACAGCTCCCGGCCGTCGACGGTGAGCCGGAACTCGCCCACTCCCCTGGTGCCGAAGGTGTGCGCTCCGCTCTCCCTGGGCGTGAAGGTGCCGACCACCTCGACCGTGTGCAGGGCCTCCCACTCGACACCGTCGGGCAGTTCGCTCAGCCACTGGACCTGGCCGGTGGGCAGCGGGCCCCCGCCCAGCTCCCGTCCGGCGGCGTCGCGGCAGACCGTGCGCAGCTCGAAGCCCTGCTCGGCGACGAGCAGCCGGTCGTTGGGGTCGGCGCCGAGCGTGTAGCTCAGCGAGCCCTCGGGCAGCGCCGCCCGCAGGCCGTCCAGCGGCGCGACGACCTGTGCGGGGAACACCGTCGCGGAGCCGCCACCCAAGATCCGGGCGTCCCTGGCGGCAGCCCCGCTGAGGGCGATCCGGCCCCGTGGGCGGGGGCCGAGCGGCAGTACCGGCCGGTCGTCGGGGGCGGGGGCGGTGTTGCGCAGCAGGACGAAGGAGCGGGCGGCGATCTCGTGGGCCAGTGCCCGGCCGTCGAGCGCGGCAGGACGGTCCGCGGCGGCGACCGCCGGTGGCGCGTCGGCGAGGGCACCGACCCGGGCGGCCAGCCGCAGCACCCGCCGGACCGCGTTGTCGACCGCGAGTTCCTCCACCCGGCCGTCCCGTACCGCCTCGGCGAGCGCAGGCCCGTAGACCGTGCGCGGACCGGGCATCGCCACGTCGAGCCCACCGGTGATCGCCCGCACGGTGTCCCGGGCCGCCAGCCAGTCGGAGACGATCATCCCGTCGAAGCCCCACTCCCCGCGCAGCACCTCGTTCTGCAGGTGGTGGTGCTCGGTCATGGTCGGGCCGTTGACCCGGTTGTAGGCGCTCATCACTCCCCAGGGGCGGGCCCGGCTCACGATCAGCTCGAAGGGCCGCAGGTAGAGCTCGCGGAGCGCCCGGGTGGGGACGAGGTTGTCGACGGTGAAGCGGTCGGTCTCCGCGTCGTTCGCGACGAAGTGCTTGACCGTGGTGGCGACGCCGCCGTCCTGCACACCGGCGACGTAGCCGCTGCCGATGGCCCCGGTGAGCAGCGGGTCCTCGCTGTACGCCTCGAAGTGCCGCCCACCGAGCGGCGACCGGTGCAGGTTGACCGTCGGGGCGAGCAGCACGTGCACCCCCTTGCGGCGGGCCTCCTGCGCGAGCAGGCGGCCCGCCCGGCGGGCGAGGCCGACGTCCCAGCAGGCCGCGAGCGCGGTCGGGGAGGGCAACGCGACGGAGGGGTCGTCCGCGCTCCAGCGCACGCCCCGGACACCGATCGGCCCGTCGGACATGACCAGTGAGTCGAGTCCGATCTCGGGGACGGCGGGCAGTGTCCAGGTGTCCTGGCCGGCGAGCAGCCGCGCCTTGGTGTCCAGGTCGAGTCGGTGCAGGGCGCGCTCGACGGCGTGCTCGGCGGCTGCGTCCCGCTTCTCGGCGGCGTTCCGCCCGGAGGCGCCGCGGGAGAATCCGG
>NZ_BAAHCA010000144.1:0-8161 GCF_054776295.1 Streptomyces sparsus | reverse complement strand
ACCGGCGCCGCCGTGCGGCGCAGCCGGCCCAGCCGGCCGCTGTCCGCGTGCAGTACGGGGACGTCCAGCCGCCGTTGCAGCGGTGCGGCGTCCTGGCCCCCCACCCGGTCCAGGAACCAGCGGTACGCCTCGCAGCAGCGCAGGTAGACGTGCTGCCCGTTGTCCACGGCCAGTTCGCCCACCGGGGAGGCGCGGGTGAAGGAGAACGCCAGACCGCCGAGCCGGGGCCGGGACTCGACGAGTTCGGTCCGCACCCCGGCGTCCGCGAGCCGCAGCGCGGCGGTCACCCCGGCGAGTCCGCCGCCGACGACCACGGCGCTCCGCACCGCGTCGGCGGGTCCCTCGCTCACGGGTCCCTCGCTCACTCGGTGGTCCTGCGGGCGGCGCGGGCGTCGAGGCCGGAGAGGCCGCGGGCGGCGACCAGCGCCTTGTGCCTGGCGGGCAGGGCGACCCGGCCGGACAGCACCGCCTCGGGTTCGGCGTCGATGCGGTCCAGCAGCCGGCGGTAGATGCCGGCCATCGCGGCGACGCAGGCGCCGGATCGGCGGTCCAGCATCGGCAGCAGCCGGTACCCGTCGGCGAACAGGGCGCGGGCGCGCTGCGTCTGGTGGCGGACGAGTCCGGTGAAGTCACCGTCGGCGGGTGGGGTGTCGGCGTGGAAACCGGCCTCGCAGCCGAACTTCTCCAGGTCCTCGCGCGGCAGGTAGCTGCGGCCGTTCTCGGCGTCCTCCCGCAGGTCCCGCAGGATGTTGGTGAGCTGGAGGGCCAGGCCCAGCGTGTCGGCGTGCCCGGAGGCCCGGGCGGTGTCGGCGCCGGGCACCGTGCCGAACACGCCGAGGGACAGGCGCCCGATGGCACCGGCCACGCAGCGGCAGTACTCGCGCAGCTCCTCCCACGTCCGGTACTCGCGGCCGTGCACGTCCATCAGCACGCCGTCGATCAGCTCGTCGAGTGCGTGCAGCGGCACCGGGTAGCGCACGGCGGCGTCGGCGAGCGCGACCGCGACGGGGTCGGTGCTGTCCTCGTCGAGTTCCCCGGCCCGGATCTGCCCGAGCAGGGCCCGGGTGTCGTCGAGGCGGCTCTGCTTGGCCTCGGAGGTGAGTTCACCGTCGCCGATGTCGTCGACGCGCCGGGCGAAGGCGTACAGGGCGCACAGCGCGCGCCGTTCCGGAACGGGCAGCAGGCGGATGCCGTAGGCGAAGTTGCGGGCCTGCTGCGAGGTGACGGACTCGCAGTAGCGGTAGGCGGCGAGTACCGGCGGTGACAGGGACGGGGTGCGGGGCACGGTGCGGGTCGTTCCTCTCATCGAAGTGCCGCCCCGGTCTCGCGCAGGCGGGTGAGCCGGCCGGCCCTGGGCGGGCCCGCCAGGACGTCGTAGCCGGCCGCGGCGATCGCGTCGGCCGCGGCACGGCCGCCGCCGACGAAGCCCGCCAGCAGCAGTCGCAGCCGGCCGCGCACGCTGCGGACCAGCGGTGTGCCCTCGTCGAGCAGCGTCCGGGCCCGCTCGGTCTCCCAGGCGATCAGGGCGCGCAGCGACGCGGAGGCGGTCGGCGCGTCCAGGTCGGCCTCGCCGACGGCAAACCGGGCCATGTCCTCGGCCGGCAGGTAGATCCGGCCCCGGGCGCGGTCCTCGGCGACGTCCTGGAGGTGTTCGACGACCTGGAGGGCGGTGCACACCGCGTCGGAGCGGCGGACCCGCTCCGGGCTGGTGGTGCCGGTGACGGCGAGGACGAGGCGTCCGACCGGGTTGGCGGACAGCTCGCAGTAGGCGAGCAGGTCCTGCCAGGTGGCGTAGCGGGTGACGACCTGGTCCTGCCGGTTGGCCTCGATCAGGGCGAGAAAGGGGTCGGGGGTGAGCCGGTGCCGGGCGACGACGGGGGTGAGCGCGCGCAGCAGGGGGTGCCCGGGGGGTTCGGCCGCCGGGTCGTCGGCGGAGCGGAAGACGCGGTGGAGGTCGGTCTCCAGGGCGTCCAGCAGGGCGGTTCGGTCGTCGGCGCGGTCGTCGGCGACGCCCAGCGACCGGGCGTCCGCGCCTCCGGGGGTGAGGTCGCCGTCGCCGATGTCGTCGACGAGCCGGGCGAATCCGTAGACCGCCATCAGGCCGTCCCGCCAGTCGCGGGGCAGGAAGCCCGGGGCGACGGGGAAGTTCTCCCGTGCCGCCTGGTCGAGCACCGCGTCGATCTGCTGTTCCGTCGGTGCGCTCACCACGGGCTGCCCGATGCCATCGCTGTCACAACTCTCGTCTCTCCGTCGGTACCCGATAAGCCACACACGTGACGGAATGTGACTAATCAGACACAGTTAAGTCTACGTGCCCTGCTCCCCAGGCGGTGGAGGCCCGCCTGTGGTGTCCGGCACATGACGGAAGGCCCCCGCCAGGTGCGGGGGCCTCCGGTGGTGCTACGGGTGGTCGGACGGCTACTTACCGGTGAACTTCTCGTACTCCTTGAGCACGTCCTCCGTGGCGCCGTCCATCCTCAGCGTGCCGTTCTCCAGCCAGAGCACCCGCTCGCAGGTGTCCCGGATGGACTTGTTGTTGTGGCTGACCAGGAAGACCGTGCCGGCCTCCTCCCGCAGCTCGCGGATGCGGGCCTCGGAACGCCGCTGGAACTTCTTGTCGCCGGTGGCCAGCGCCTCGTCGATCATCAGCACGTCGTGGTCCTTGGCGGCGGCGATGGAGAACCGCAGCCGGGCCGACATGCCGGACGAGTAGGTGCGCATCGGCAGGCTGATGAAGTCGCCCTTCTCGTTGATGCCGGAGAAGTCCACGATGTCGTCGAACCGCTCCCGCACCTGCTCGCGGCTCATGCCCATCGCGAGGCCGCCGAGCACGACGTTGCGCTCGCCGGTGAGGTCGTTCATCAGGGCCGCGTTCACGCCGAGCAGCGAGGGCTGCCCGTCGGTGTACACCCGGCCGCGCTCGGGCGGCAGCAGGCCGGCCACGGCCCGCAGCAGCGTCGACTTGCCGGAGCCGTTGGAGCCGATCAGGCCGATCGCCTCCCCCCGGTATGCGGTGAAGCTCACCCCCTTGACGGCGTGCACCTCACGCATCGCGCCACTGGGCCTGCGGCGCACGATGCGGCTCAGCGCGGAGGTGGCGCTGCCCTTGCCGCGGGTACCGCCGTGGACCCGGTAGACGATGTGCAGGTCGTCCGCGATGACGGTCGGCACCCGGTCGGCCGCGACGTCCTGCGGGCTCCTCTTGGTGGGGCTCGTCGACTCAGCCACGGCCATAACGCTCCTCCGCCTTCCAGAAGTACACGAAGCCCACCGCGGCGAGCAGCAGCGCCCAACCGACCGCCAGCGCCCAGACGTGCGGCGGCAGGTACTCGTCACCGTAGTTGTCGATGAGGGCGAACCTGATCAGGTCCATGTAGACGGCCGCCGGGTTCCACATCAGCACGTCGGCGACCCAGGCGGGAATGTTCTCCCGGCCCTCCAGCATCAGTGGGATGCTGAACAGCACGCCGGAGGCGTACATCCAGGTGCGCAGCACGAACGGCATCAGCTGGGCGAGGTCGGGGGTCTTGGCGCCCATCCTGGCCAGGATGAGGGCCAGTCCGGTGTTGAAGACGAACTGGAGCACCAGGACGGGCAGGATCAACAACCAGGACAGCCTGGGGTAGTTCCCGAAGGCCACCACGAAGACGAAGACGATCGCCATCGAGTACACCAGCTGCTGGAGCTGCTGGAGCGCGAAGGAGATCGGCAGTGAGGCGCGCGGGAAGTGCAGCGCCCGCACCAGGCCGATGTTGCCGGAGATCGCGCGCACGCCCGCCAGCGCGGAGCTCTGGGTGAAGGTGAAGACGAAGATCCCGATCACCAGGAACGGGATGTAGTCCGTCTTGTCCATTCCTCGCCCGGCGTCGAGGATCAGGCCGAAGATGAGGAAGTAGACGCCCGCGTTCAGCAGCGGCGTCATCACCTGCCACAACTGGCCCAGCTTGGCCTGGCTGTACTGGGCGTGCAGCTTGGCTCGGGAGAACGTCAGGATGAAGTGCCGGCGGCTCCAGAGCTGCCGTACGTAGTCGGGCAGCGAGGGGCGGGCCCCGCTGACCGACAGGCCGTACTTCGCCGCCAGCTCGGCCGGGGACAGGCCGTCGTCGGGGGACTTCTCCGCATTCACAGCGACCGCACCGTCGTGCGTGGACTCGCTCACGTTGAAACTTTCGTCCTCACTCTGCAGGGGCGTGGAGTCCGATGTTCTCAGACCCAGCCTGTCAGATGACCGGAGGGCGGCCCGTCCGGGCCATGCGCCACACCGTACGCCACTTCATCGGGCGTCGCGGACCGCACGGGGTCGCCCAGCCTTCGCGGAATCCGCCGAGCCAGGCGCGCAGCGCCGGGCGGGAGGGACGGCGGAGGAGAGTCAGCAGCAGCCACACCCCGAGGTAGACCGGGACCAGCGGAAGGGGCAGGTTGCGGCGGGCCAGCCACACCCGGTTGCGGGCCACCATGCGGTGGTAGACCGCGTGCCGCGCGGGTGAGGTGGTGGGGTGGTGCAGCACCATGTCGGCGCGGTAGTCGATGGTCCAGCCGGCGTCCATCGCCCGCCAGGCCAGGTCGGTCTCCTCGTGCGCGTAGAAGAACTCCGCGGGCAGCCCTCCGACCTCGGCGATCACCGCGGTACGGACCGCGCTGGCACCGCCGAGGAACGTGGTCACCCGCGAGGAGCGCATCGGGTCGGCGGCCCGGAGGCGGGGCACGTGCCGGCGCTGGGTCTCCCCCGTGTCGGGGTCGGCGATGCGGAAACTGACGATGCCCAGCCGCTCGTCGGCGGTGAACGCCTGCCGGCACAGTTCCGCGGTGTCGGTGCCGGGCAGCAGCCCGTCGTCGTCGAGGAACAACACCACGTCGACGTCGCCTCCGTCGGGGCCGAACGCCTCGACGCCGACGTTGCGGCCGCCCGGAATGCCCAGGTTCTCCGGCAGTTCGACGGTACGCAGCCCGCCGGGGACCTGCGGCAGCTCGGGCAGCGGCGCGCCGTTGCCGACCACCACCACCTCGACCGGGTCGCCCTTCTGCTCCGCGACGGAGGCCAGCAGTGCGCGGAGTTCCTCGGGGCGGTTGCCCATGGTGAGCACCACCGCCCCGAGCCGTAGTGCGGGGGCCGTCATCGCAGCCTGCTGGACGCGAGGATGGACACCAGGTGCAGCACGGTCTGGAGCACGGCCACGGCGGCCAGGACGGCCACCCCGAGCCGGGTGAAGAACAGGCCGCCCGCGACGAAGTCGGCGATCGCGACGGCGAGGATGAACAGCGAGGCCTCGACGCCGCCGACCAGCCGGTGGAACTTCAGCGCGGCCGCGGCCCGGCGGGCCACCGCCAGGCCGGAGGAACGCGGTACGGCGGCCTCGTCCTGGACAGCGGGCAGGCCGCTGCGGCCTCTGGCCACGTCGACGAGGTCGGTCTCGGCCTTGATGAGGATCGCGCCGAGCGCGGCGACCGTGCCGAGGAACGCCCACATCCACTGCGTGCCGGCGCCCTCCTGGTGGAAGACGTCGGCCGCGCGGACGCCGAAGCCGACCAGCAGCGCCGCCTCGCAGAGGTAGTGGCCGACCCGGTCGAGGTAGACGCCGGTGATGGAGGTCTGCTTCCGCCAGCGGGCCACCTCCCCGTCGACGCAGTCCAGCAGCAGGTACAGCTGGATCAGCACGGCGCCCAGGAGCGCGCCCGTGAGTCCGGGCACCAGCAGGGCCGTGCCGGCGGCGAGACCCGCGACGACCATCAGGTACGTCAGCTGGTTGGGCGTGATCCGGGTGTTCACCAGGTACCGGTCGCAGCGCAGCGAGATCTCCCGCATGTACAGCCGGCCGGCCCAGTGTTCACCGCTGCGCCGGTCCTTGACCCCTTCGGGGTGGACGACCGGCCGGAGTTCAGCTACTGACGGCTTTTGCATAGTCCGCGTACGCGTCCCTGATCTGGTCGGTGGACAGGTCCAGGTGCTCGAGAATGGTGTAGCGCCCGGGGCGGGTCTGCGGCGCGTACTCCAGCGCCGCGACGAACTCCTCGTCGCTGAAACCGATCTCGCCGGGCAGCACGGGCAGGCCGTGGCGGCCCAGCACCTGGGCCATCAGCGCGGACTCGGCGTGCGCGCCGCGCAGGTGCATGGCGAACGCCGCGCCCAGACCGCACTGCTCCCCGTGCAGCGCCGAGCGCTTGGGGTACAGCAGGTCCAGCGCGTGGCAGATCTCGTGGCAGGCACCCGACGCCGGCCGGCTGTCGCCGGCGATCGACATGGAGATGCCGGTGAGTACCAGGGCTTCGGCGAGGATGACCAGGAAGTCGTCGTCGCCGACGCCGCCGGGGTGCCGCAGCACGGAGTCGCCGGCGCTGCGCGCCATCGCGGCGGCGAGGCCCTCGAAGGGCTCGCCGGTCTCGCGGTGGGACAGCTCCCAGTCGGCGACCGCGGAGAGGTTGCTCATGGCGTCGCCGATCCCGGCCCGCACGTAGCGCACCGGGGCCTCGCGGATGACGTCGAGGTCGATGACGATCGCGATCGGGTTGGGCACCCCGTAGGAGCCGCGGCCGGCGTCGTTGTCGAGGGTGGAGACGGGTGAGCACAGGCCGTCGTTGGCGAGGTTGGTGGCCACGGCGACCATGGGCAGCCCGACGCGGGCCGCCGCGTACTTCGCCGAGTCGATGACCTTGCCGCCGCCGAGTCCGACCACGGCGTCGTAGCGGCCGGACCGCTTGATCTCGTCGGCCAGCTGGACCGCGCCGTCGATGGTGCCGTCCGCGCAGTCGAACCAGGTGGCGCCCGGCAGGGCGGGGGCCACCCGGTCGCGGAGCGCCTGCCCGGAGCCGCCGCTGATCGCGATGGCCAGTTTGCCGGCGGGTGAGATCCGCTGGTCGGCGAGGAGGCTGGCCAGGTCGTCCAGTGCTCCGGCCCGGATGTCGACCGTCAGCGGGGACGGGATCAGTCGGGTCAGTACTGGCACGCGATCTCCCTGCCCTTGGCGAGGTCGTCGTGGTTGTCGATCTCGACCCAGACGACGTCGCCGATCGGCTCGACGTCCACCGTGAAGCCGCGGTTGACGAGCTCCTGGTAGCCGTCCTCGTAGTAGAGGTCGGGGTCGCGCTCGAAGGTGGCCTTCAGCGCGTCGGCGAGCTCGTCGGCCGCCTCGCCCTCGATGAGGGTGACGCCGATGTACTCGCCGGTGGCCTCCGCCGGGTCCATCAGCTTGGTGATGCGGCGCATGCCCTTGCCGGGCTCGACGACGACCTTCATCTCCTCGTCGGCCAGCGCCTTGACGGTGTCCAGCGCGAGGATGATCTTCTTGCCGTCGCCGCGGGCGGCGAGCAGGGTGCGCTCCACGGAGACCGGGTGCACGGTGTCGCCGTTGGCGAGGATCACGCTGTGCTTGATGGCGTCACGCGCGCACCACAGGGAGTACGCGTTGTTCCACTCCTCGGCCTTGTCGTTGTCGATCAGCGTGAGGGTGAGGCCGTACTTCTGCTCCAGGGCGGCCTTGCGCTCGTAGACGGCTTCCTTGCGGTAGCCCACGACGATGGCGACCTCGGTGATGCCCACGTCGCGGAAGTTGCCCAGGGTGAGGTCGAGAACGGTGGTGTCGCCGTCAACCGGCACCAGCGCCTTGGGCAGGGTGTCGGTGTAGGGACGCAGACGCCGTCCGGCGCCGGCGGCCAGCACGAGGCCGATCATGCGGGTTCTCCTGTTTCGTCGTGTACGGCGGGTGCCCCGGAGGACACCCAGAAGCGGATGCTCTCCGCGAGCACCACCAGCGCCAGGGCCCCGGCAAGGGCCGACAGCGCGATGGTGAGACCTGCTGTGCCGGACCAGACGGCGACGACGACCGTCACCGCGAGGGTCCGTCCCTCGTGTCCGCCGATCGCCCGCACCAGGCGGGTCGGGGGCGCCCCGGTGCCACCGCGGATGCGGTACACCGTGTCGTAGTGATGGTAGGCGACTGCGGCCACCAGTCCGAAAGCGGCAGGCAACGCGCCGTTCACGTCGGAGCGGGCGGCGAGCACCAGGACAACGGTGTACTCGGCGATCCGGAAGAAGGGCGGCACCAGCCAGTCGAGGGGCCCGTCCAGCGGCTTGGCGACGGCGCTGCCGGCCAGCAGCGCGTAGCCGGCGGCGGCCGCGACCGGCCACCAGCTGCCTCCCCCGGCAGGCATGGCGGCCAGCGAGACC
>NZ_BAAHCA010000143.1:0-8229 GCF_054776295.1 Streptomyces sparsus | reverse complement strand
CGGCCCCACGCGGGCCCGTCGTCCGCCTCGGCCGGTGGACGGTTCACGGCGGCACGGTCGCCGGTCCGCCCGGTGGGTCCGCGCCGCCGCGCCGGAGCGGCAGCTCCCTGTCATGCTCATTCGTGCACACCAGATGACAACTGAGAGAAATTCTTGGCACGCAGTGTCTTGTGTCCTGGCACTGGGTGTCATACGTTGATCTGAGTCCGGGCACTGTCCCCACGGCGACGCCGTGCGACCCGGATGCCTGCGTCACAGGCACCAAGCGCTCACCCGCGCTGCCAACAGCACCACCCCGCCGAACCGACGGCACTGCCTCAACCCGACGTCCCTCAAAGCGTTCCCGCAACACGCTTCGCCGGAGGCATACCGTGAACCCCATCCTTGACGCGATTCTTGCGCCAGACAGCACCTCGGACGACTTCGCCGGTCTTCCGCTGCCGGAGTCCTACCGCGCGGTGACCGTGCACAAGGACGAGGCCGACATGTTCCAGGGCCTGACCACCCGGGAGAAGGACCCCCGCAAGTCACTGCACCTGGACGACGTGCCGATCCCCGAGCTCGGCCCGGGCGAGGCCCTGGTGGCCGTGATGGCCAGCTCGGTCAACTACAACTCGGTGTGGACCTCGATCTTCGAGCCGGTCTCCACCTTCGGGTTCCTGGAGCGCTACGGGCGCACCTCCCCGCTGGCCAAGCGGCACGACCTGCCGTACCACATCATCGGCTCCGACCTGTCCGGCGTCGTGCTGCGCACCGGCCCCGGCGTCAACGCCTGGCGGCCCGGCGACGAGGTCGTCGCGCACTGCCTGTCGGTCGAGCTGGAGGCCTCCGACGGCCACAACGACACCATGCTCGACCCCGAGCAGCGCATCTGGGGCTTCGAGACCAACTTCGGCGGCCTCGCCGAGATCGCCCTGGTGAAGTCCAACCAGCTGATGCCCAAGCCCGGCCACCTCAGCTGGGAGGAGGCCGCCTCGCCCGGCCTGGTCAACTCCACCGCCTACCGGCAGCTGGTCTCCCGCAACGGCGCCGGCATGAAGCAGGGCGACAACGTCCTGATCTGGGGCGCCAGCGGCGGCCTCGGCTCCTACGCCACCCAGATGGCGCTGGCCGGCGGCGCCAACCCGATCTGCGTGGTCTCCAGCGAGCAGAAGGCGGAGATCTGCCGCAGCATGGGCGCCGACGCGGTCATCGACCGCAACGCCGAGGGCTACAAGTTCTGGAAGGACGAGCGGACCCAGGACCCCAAGGAGTGGAAGCGCTTCGGCAAGCGCATCCGCGAGCTGACCGGCGGTGAGGACATCGACATCGTCTTCGAGCACCCCGGCCGCGAGACCTTCGGCGCCTCCGTCTACGTCACCCGCAAGGGCGGCATCATCACCACCTGCGCGTCCACCTCGGGCTACATGCACGAGTACGACAACCGCTACCTGTGGATGTCGCTCAAGCGCATCATCGGCTCGCACTTCGCGAACTACCGCGAGGCGTGGGAGGCCAACCGCCTCATCGCCAAGGGCAAGATCCATCCCACGCTGTCGAAGACGTACAGCATGGACGAGGTCGGCCAGGCGACGTACGACGTGCACCGCAACCTGCACCAGGGCAAGGTCGGCGTGCTGTGCCTGGCCCCCGAGGAGGGCATGGGCGTCACCGATCCGGAGATGCGCGAGAAGCACATCGACGCCATCAACCGCTTCCGGAACGTCTGAGGGACAGCTTCATGACTGAGCGTCAGAAGGATCGTCCGTGGCTGATGCGGACCTACGCCGGGCACTCCACCGCGGAGGCGTCCAACGAGCTGTACCGGCGGAACCTCGCCAAGGGCCAGACCGGCCTGTCGGTCGCGTTCGACCTCCCGACGCAGACCGGCTACGACCCCGACCACGTCCTCGCCCGCGGCGAGGTCGGCCGGGTCGGGGTCCCGGTCTCCCATCTCGGTGACATGCGGCGGCTGTTCCAGGACATCCCGCTGGAGCAGATGAACACCTCGATGACCATCAACGCCACCGCCATGTGGACGCTGGCGCTCTACCAGGTGGTCGCGGAGGAGCAGGGCGTCGACGTCGCCAAGCTCCAGGGCACCACGCAGAACGACATCGTCAAGGAGTACCTCTCGCGCGGGACGCACGTCTTCCCGCCGGGCCCTTCGCTGCGGCTCACCACCGACATGATCGCCTACACGGTGAACCACATCCCGAAGTGGAACCCGATCAACATCTGCAGCTACCACCTCCAGGAGGCCGGGGCCACCCCGGTCCAGGAGATCTCCTACGCGATGTCCACCGCCGTCGCGGTGCTCGACGCGGTCCGCGACTCCGGCCAGGTGCCGCCGGAGCGCATGGGCGACGTGGTGGCCCGGATCTCGTTCTTCGTGAACGCCGGCGTGCGCTTCGTCGAGGAGATGTGCAAGATGCGGGCCTTCGGCCGCATCTGGGACCGGATCACCCGCGAGCGCTACGGCATCGAGAACCCCAAGCAGCGGCGCTTCCGGTACGGCGTGCAGGTCAACTCGCTGGGGCTGACCGAGGCGCAGCCGGAGAACAACGTCCAGCGCATCGTGCTGGAGATGCTCGCCGTGACGCTGTCGAAGGACGCGCGGGCCCGCGCCGTGCAGCTGCCCGCCTGGAACGAGGCGCTGGGCCTGCCCCGGCCCTGGGACCAGCAGTGGTCGCTGCGCATCCAGCAGGTCCTCGCCCTGGAGAGCGACCTGCTGGAGTACGAGGACCTCTTCGAGGGCAGCCACGTCGTCGAGGCCAAGGTCGCCGAGCTGGTCACCGAGTGCGACGCGGAGATCGAGCGCATCCAGCGCATGGGCGGCGTGATGGCCGCCGTCGAGTCCGGCTACCTCAAGTCCCAGCTGGTCGGCTCGCACGCCGAGCGGAGGGCCAGGATCGAGTCCGGCGAGGAGAAGATCGTCGGCGTCAACATCCACGAGTCGACCGAGCCGAACCCGCTCACCGCCGACCTGGACACGGCGATCATGACCGTCGACCCGGCCAACGAGGCCCGCGTGGTGGAGGCGCTGGGCCGCTGGCGCGACCAGCGCGACGAGAACCGCGCCCAGGAGGCGCTGGCCGCGCTGAAGAAGGGCGCGGCCGGCGACGCCAACCTGATGGCGGCGACCGTGGAGTGCGCCAGGGCCGGGGTGACCACCGGCGAGTGGGCCTGGGCGCTGCGCGACGTGTTCGGCGAGTTCCGGGCCCCGACCGGGGTGGGCGGCGCTCCCCTGGCCGTCACCGCCGAGCAGGGCTCCACGCTCGCCGCGGTCCGGCGCAAGGTGGACGCCACCGCCGCCGAGCTGGGTTCCGGCAGGCTGCGGCTGCTCGTCGGCAAGCCGGGCCTGGACGGGCACAGCAACGGCGCCGAGCAGATCGCGGTCCGGGCCAGGGACGCCGGCTTCGAGGTGGTCTACCAGGGCATCCGGCTCACGCCCGAGCAGATCGTGTCGGCGGCCGCCGCCGAGGACGTGCACTGCGTGGGCCTGTCCATCCTGTCCGGCTCGCACGCCGAGCTGGTGCCGGACGTACTGGCCCGGCTCCGCCGGACGGGCGCGGACGACGTGCCCGTCATCGTCGGCGGCATCATTCCCGCAGCGGACGCGGAGGCGCTGCGCGCCGCCGGAGTCGCGGCGGTCTTCACGCCGAAGGACTTCGGCATCACGGAGATCATCGGCCGTATCGTCGACGAGATCCGCATCGCGAACAAGCTCGACCCTCTGGAGGTCCCCGCATGACTGCCCCCACAGCACCCACGGTCAACCGGCTGCGTCCCCGCCGTTCCTGCCTTGCCGTGCCGGGCAGCAACCCGCGGTTCCTTGAGAAGGCCCAGGGCCTGGCCGCCGACCAGGTGTTCCTGGACCTGGAGGACGCCTGCGCGCCGCTCGCCAAGGAAGGCGCCAGGGACACCATCGTCAAGGCGCTGAACGAGGGCGACTGGACCGGCAAGACCCGCGTGGTGCGGGTCAACGACTGGACCACGCACTGGACCTACCGGGACGTCATCACGGTGGTCGAGGGCGCGGGGCCGAACCTCGACTGCATCATGCTGCCGAAGGTGCAGGACGCCCAGCAGGTGCACGCGCTGGACATGCTGCTGACCCAGATCGAGAAGACCATGGGCTTCGAGATCGGCCGGATCGGCATCGAGGCGCAGATCGAGAACGCCAGGGGCCTGGTCAACGTGGACGACATCGCGGCGGCCTCCCCCCGGCTGGAGACGATCATCTTCGGCCCGGCCGACTTCATGGCCTCGATCAACATGAAGTCCCTGGTCGTCGGTGAGCAGCCGCCCGGGTACCCGGCCGACGCGTACCACTACATCCTGATGCGGATCCTGATGGCCGCCCGCGCCAACGACCTCCAGGCGATCGACGGCCCGTACCTCCAGATCCGCAACGTCGACGGTTACCGCGAGGTGGCGCAGCGCGCGGCGGCGCTGGGCTACGACGGCAAGTGGGTGCTGCACCCGGGTCAGGTGGAGGCGTCGAACGAGATCTTCTCGCCGTCGCAGGAGGACTACGACCACGCCGAGCTGATCCTGGACGCCTACGAGTACTTCACCTCCGAGGCCGGTGGCAAGAAGGGCTCCGCCATGATCGGCGACGAGATGATCGACGAGGCGAGCCGCAAGATGGCCCTGGTCATCTCCGGCAAGGGCCGGGCCGCCGGCATGAAGCGCACCTCCGTCTTCGAGCCGCCGGCCGACTGAGCGCGCCCCTCCCCCCGCTTCCCCGGGCCCCGGGCGGGCCCGGGTCCCGCCACCCACCTCCGGAGAGTCACACCATGCAGTTCGGCCGCACCTACGAGGAGTTCGAGGTCGGTGCTGTGTACAAGCACTGGCCCGGCAAGACGGTCACCGAGTACGACGACCACCTTTTCTGCCTGCTCACGATGAACCACCACCCGCTGCACCTGGACACCAACTACGCGGAGAAGACGACCGACTTCGGGCGGAACGTCGTGGTCGGCAACTACGTGTACTCGCTGCTGCTGGGCATGTCGGTGCCGGACGTCTCGGGCAAGGCGATCGCCAACCTGGAGATCGAGTCGCTGCGGCACGTCGCGCCGACCTTCCACGGCGACACGCTCTACGGCGAGACGACGGTGCTGGACAAGACCCCGTCGAAGTCCAAGTCGGACCGCGGCATCGTCCACGTCGAGACCAGAGGCTACAAGCAGGACGGGACCGTGGTGTGCGTCTTCCGCCGCAAGGTGATGGTGCCCACCGCCACGTACATCGAGGAGCGCGGCGGCGAGCAGCCGGGCCGCCCGGAGCCGGCAGCGCCCCGGCAGAACGGAGCCAAGTGAGATGGGACGCCTCGCGCAGACCGAGGGTCTGACGGACATCCAGCGGGAGATCCTCTCCACCGTCCGCGGCTTCGTCGACAAGGAGATCATCCCGGTCGCCACCGAACTGGAGCACAAGGACGAGTACCCGGCCGAGATCGTCGAAGGCCTCAAGGAGCTCGGCCTGTTCGGCCTGATGATCCCGGAGGAGTACGGCGGCCTCGGCGAGTCGCTGCTGACGTACGCGCTGTGCGTGGAGGAGATCGCGCGCGGCTGGATGAGCGTGTCCGGCATCATCAACACGCACTTCATCGTGGCGTACATGCTCAAGCAGCACGGCACCCAGGAGCAGAAGGACCACTTCCTGCCGAAGATGGCGGCCGGTGACGTGCGCGGCGCGTTCTCCATGTCGGAGCCGGCCCTGGGTTCCGACGTCGCGGCCATCACGTCCAAGGGCGTGAAGGACACCGGCAGCGACGACTACCTGCTCACCGGGCAGAAGATGTGGCTGACGAACGGCGGCACGTCCACCCTGGTCGCGGTGTTGTGCCGGACGGACGAGGGCCTCGGGGAGGGCGCCCCGCCGCACAAGTCGATGACCACCTTCCTGGTCGAGAAGGAACCCGGGTTCGGTGAGGTCAAGCCGGGCCTCACCATTCCCGGCAAGATCGACAAGATGGGCTACAAGGGGGTCGACACCACCGAGTTGATCATGGACGGCCTGCGGGTCCCCGCGAACCGGGTGCTCGGCGGTGCCACCGGCCGCGGCTTCTACCAGATGATGGACGGCGTCGAGGTCGGCCGGGTGAACGTCGCCGCCCGCGGTTGCGGCGTCGCGCAGCGCGCCTTCGAGCTGGGCGTGTCCTACGCGCAGCAGCGCAGCACCTTCGGCAAGCCGATCGCGCAGCACCAGGCGATCCAGTTCAAGCTCGCCGAGATGGCCACGAAGGTGGAGGCGGCGCACGCCCTGATGGTCGGCGCGGCACGGAAGAAGGACGCCGGGCAGCGCAACGACCTCGAGGCGGGCATGGCCAAGTACCTGGCCTCGGAGTACTGCAAGGAGGTCGTCGAGGACGCGTTCCGCATCCACGGCGGTTACGGCTTCTCCAAGGAGTACGAGATCGAGCGGCTGTACCGCGAGGCGCCGATGCTCCTGATCGGTGAGGGAACAGCCGAGATCCAGAAAATGATCATCGGACGCCGACTGCTCGAGGAGTACAAACTCCAGGGCTGAATGTCCTGAATTGTTCTCCTTTTTCGGAGGGGGTCGGCACAGCCGCAGCCGGGGTCGCAATCGCCGACCCCGGCTCTGGCTTTCCCAGTTGCCGCCCGGAGCCGATACCATTCAGTAAAGCCGTGGTCCACTCCTACTCTGCGCGGCACCCTCCGCTACGAAGGTCATCCATGTCCCACAGCCCCTCTTCTGCCCCTCGCGGGCGAGTCCGTCTCGCGCGCGGAGCGTCGCCGTGGCTCCTGCCGACGGTGGCGACCGCCGCCCTCAGCCTTGCCCGCGCGCGGCGTTCCCGCCGGGCGGCGGCCCTGGCCGTGCCCGCCACCGCGCTCGCCGCCGGCATGCTGTGGTTCTTCCGGGACCCGGAGCGTGACATCACCTCCGGACGGGTGATCTCGCCTGCCGACGGTGTGGTGCAGAGCATCATGCCGTGGAAGGACGGGCGCACCCGGGTCGCGATCTTCATGAGCCCGCTGAACGTGCACGTCAACCGGGCGCCGCTGGCCGGCACCGTGTCGTCGGTCGAGCACGTCCCCGGCGGCTTCGTCCCCGCTTTCAACAAGGAGAGCGAGAACAACGAGCGCGTGGTGTGGCACTTCGACACCGAGCTCGGGGACATCGAGATGGTCCAGATCGCCGGTGCCGTGGCGCGCCGGATCGTGCCTTACGTGCCCCAGGGCAGCAAGGTCGAGCAGGGCGAGAGGATCGGACTCATCAGGTTCGGTTCACGTGTCGACATCTACCTCCCGGAGGGTGTCGAGGTCGACGTCGAGGTCGGCCAGACCACCACCGCGGGGGTGACCCGACTTGACCGTGACTGATCCCGACGGTTCATCGTCCTGGACGCTTGAGGACGAGGCGGACGACGAGGACGAGATGCCGCTGTCGACGAGGCTGTCCATAGCGGACACCCTCACCCTCGGCAACGCGACCTGCGGCTTCATGGCCGTCTACTTCACCACCACCGGTGTGCTCATCCCCCACCTCACGGGGACGGAGGACAGCGGCATGGCACGGCACAGTGCCGCGACGGCCGTGATGCTGATGCTGCTCGCCTCGATCTTCGACCTCTTCGACGGCATCGTGGCCCGCAAGCTGCGCAGCTCGGCGATGGGCGCGGAGCTGGACAACCTCTCCGACCTGATCAGCTTCGGCCTGGCACCCGCCTACTTCGTGCTGGTCTGGGGCATGGTCGCCAACGACGCCCACCAGCACGTCTCTGCACTGGCGGCCATCGTGGTGCTGTTGGCGGTGGTGCTGCGGCTTGCGAGATTCTCCTGCGTGACGCTGCGCGACGGCATCTTCCAGGGCATGCCGAGCCCCTTCGGCGCCCTGACCGTGGTCTCCATCGTGCTGCTGGAGCTGCCGTTCATCCCGACGCTGCTGGCGATCGTCGGCGTGGCGTGGCTGATGGTGAGCCGCGTGGAGTACCCCAAGCCGCGCGGCCTGCTCGCGGTGGCGATGCTCAGCTGGATCGTGCTGGCCATGGGCATGCTGGCCGCCTGGGCCTTCGGTGCCCCCGGCGGTGAGCTGCTGCTCCAGACGGGCTGCGCGTTGCAGCTGGTGCTGGGCGCGGTCATCCCGCTGTTCGCGACGGCTCGCCGCGTCAACACCTTCCGGGACAACCGGCGCGAGGCCCGCGCCGCCGCCCAGGGCTGACACCGGCCCCGACCCGCACATACCTCGGCCCCGAGCGACACACGTTCGCTCGGG
>NZ_BAAHCA010000142.1:4769-8245 GCF_054776295.1 Streptomyces sparsus | reverse complement strand
CCGAGGTCGTCACGCGTTCCTCGGCCGGCGGGCGCCCGACCCTGCCGGACGGGCCCGGCGCGGCCGGCGGCGACGAGCAGGGCGACATGTACGGCCGGATCGCCGTCGCCCTGACCACCCTGGCCTTCGTGGTGCACGCCGCCGGTGTGGTGGCGCGCGGGGTGTCGGTGCAGCGGGTGCCGTGGGCCAACATGTACGAGTTCTCGATGACCTTCTCCATGGTCGTCGTCGGCGCCTACCTGGTGCTGCTGGCGGCCCGGAAGAACGTGCGCTGGGTAGGCCTGCTGCTGGTCACGACGGTCCTGCTGGACCTGGGCCTGGCCACCACCGTGCTCTACACCGAGAGCGACCAGCTGCCGCCGGCCCTGGACTCCTACTGGCTGTGGATCCACGTGTCGCTGGCGATCGTCTGCGGCGCGCTGTTCTACCTGGGCGCGGTCGGCACGGTGCTCTACCTCTTCCGGGACCGCTACGAGGCGAAGCTGGAACGCGGCGGCAAGCCGGGACGGTTCGCGACCTCGGTGCTGGAGCGGCTGCCCGCCGCCGCGTCACTGGACAAGTTCGCCTACCGCATCAACGCGGCGGTCTTCCCGTTCTGGACCTTCACCATCATCGCCGGCGCGATCTGGGCGGAGAGCGCCTGGGGCCGTTACTGGGGCTGGGACCCCAAGGAGGTCTGGTCGTTCATCACCTGGGCGGCCTACGCCTGCTACCTGCACGCCCGCGCGACCGTCGGCTGGAAGGGCCGCAAGGCCGCGTACCTGGCCCTGGTGGCCTTCGCGTGCTGGCTGTTCAACTACTACGGCGTCAACATGTTCGTGGACGGCCTGCACTCCTACTCCGGCCTGTAGGTCCGTGACCGGTGCGGCCGTGCGGCCCGTGCTCGGGCCTGTTGCGAACGTGGGGTCGTCGGACTGGACGTGCCCCGCGCCAGGTACCCGTTTCATGTCAGGTTCCCGGGGGCCTCTGCCCCCGGGGACTGTCAGGCGCGATCGGGAGGCTGCGCAGTGTCAGCGCACTCGGCGGGGGCAGCGGTTCGTCGGCCGCGTCGGTGCGGAACGACTGGAGCAGATAGGCCATCAGGCGCCGGGACGCCGCGTCGTCATCCGGTAGGGCGGCCACCAGACCGCAGTGTGCCAACAGGACCACGGCGAGGTCGGAAGGGTGAAAATCGGCCCGCAGCGCGCCCGAGGCCTGGGCCCTGCGTACCAGGGTCGTGAAGTCCCGCTCGGCTCGTCCCCGGGCCCGCTCGTGTTCCGACGTGCTTTCCGGGAAGGCCGCGACGAACGCGGCCGGGAACCCGCGTTCCTCCCGTTGCAGAGCGCATAGCGTCTCGAACAGCTGCTGGAAGCCCTGCCACGGGTCCGGGGCGGCCAGAGCCTCGGTGAGCGCCCGCGCGCAGGTCTCCATCTGCTGCGCGAACGCGCCCCTCACCAGAGCGTCCCGGGTCGGGAAGTGCCGGTACAGCGTCGCCACGCCGACCCCGGCCCGTCGGGCCACGGTCGCCATCGGGGCGTCGATCCCGCGCTCCGCGAAGACCGCACGGGCGGCGACGAGGACGCGCTCCCGGTTGCGCCGGGCGTCCGCCCGCACCCCGTCCCGGGCTGTGATCCAAGAGGATTCCACCATCGTCGTCTCTCACTTCCGGCCCAAGCGGACGATTGCGTCCACTTGAGAGCCTACGGTCGATGCCAGTCCCCTGTGCGACCCCGGCGGCGAAGGCGGAACGATGAACGACCACACGATGAAGGCAGTGCTCTACGACCGCTACGGCGGCCCCGACGTGCTCTACACGGGCCGTGTGCCACGACCCGAGCCGGCCCCCGGCGAGATCCTTGTGCGGGTGCGCGCGTTCAGCGTCAACGGCGGCGAACTGGCAGCCCGTGCCGGCCGTCTCCGTCTCGTGAGCGGTCGGAGGTTCCCCAAACGCGTCGGCTTGGACTTCACCGGCGAGGTAGCCGCACTGGGTGCCGGAGTCACACGGTTGGCGGCCGGCGACCGCGTATGGGGGGTCCTGGGCCGCACCTCCGGGTTCGGCAGCGCCGCCGAGTACGTGAGCGTGCCCGCCGAGCGGGTCGGCCGGCTCCCCGACGGCCTCGACCTGGTGGACGCCGCCGCGCTGCCGGTGGCCACCACGGCCATCACCGCACTGCGGGACAAAGCCGGGCTGCGCCCCGGCGAACGACTCCTCGTCCGGGGCGCGGCGGGTGGTGTCGGCAACGCCGCCGTCCAGCTCGGACGGGCGTACGGCGCCGAGGTCACGGCCCTGGCCCGCGCAGCCAACCTGGACTTCGTCCGCGGGCTCGGCGCGCACGAGGCCGTCGACCACCGGACAGTGCACCCGGCGGAACTGGGCCGCTTCGACGTGGTCCTGGACACCGCGGGGACCGACCTGCGGGTCTTCCGGCGCCTACTCGGTTCCGGCGGGCGCATGGTCACCATCGCCTTCGACCTGAAACGGCCCGCTGCGTCGCTCGGCTGTCTCGCGGCCAGCACGGTCCACGGACACGGCCGGGTGCGCTTCTTCAGCGGCAACCCCGGGCGGGCGGACTTCGACGACCTCGCCCGCCATGTGGTCGAGGGGAAGCTGAGACCTGCGGTGGACACGGTCTTCCCGCTGGAGGAGACAGCAGCGGCACACCGGGCGCTGGAGGCGGGCGGCGTCCAGGGCAAGTACGTGGTCAGGGTCGCGTAGGAGGCCTGTGGGGGTGCCGGCCACGGTCACTCGTTGACGGCGGCGATGAGCACGGTCGCCGCGTAGCGGAGCCGGCTTGTCGTGTCGCCCGGCCACGGCGGGCAGGGGGCGGTGAGCCGCCCGTGCCGACCGCTCTCGCGTACTCGTCGACGTCAACGTGGCAGCCGTCAACAACCCACAGGCGCGACCTGCGTTCAGGTCACTCTTCGGCGAACCGCTGAGCCGAACACGTCCAGCCTGCACATGTGACCCATCCGATAAACACGACTTTCCAGACAAAAAATAAGATCACGCCGCAAGAGCGCCTGAATGCCGAATCGTTCCGTCGCGGGAGTGTCCCCATCGAGTAGTCCCGGACGAAAAGGAGCAGGTGCAATGGCCGACTGGAAGCAGATCAGCGGTGCGCTCGTGCGGATCTCGGCGGGGTCCAGGACCAACGTGTGGGGGGTCAACGCAGGGGGGAACATCTACCGCTACACCAACAACGACGCGAACCCGTGGGTGCAGGTCCCCGGTGCGTTGACGGACATCGGGGCGGCTGCGGACGGCACCGTCTGGGGTGTGAACTCCGGTGGCAACATCTACCGCTACACCGGCGACCGGGAAAGCGGCCACTGGAAGCAGATCAGCGGTGCGCTCGTGCGGATCTCGGCGGGGTCCAGGACCAACGTGTGGGGGGTCAACGCGGCGGGGAACATCTACCGCTACACCAACAACGACGCGAACCCGTGGGTGCAGGTCCCCGGTGCGTTGACGGACATCGGGGCGGCTGCGGACGGCA
>NZ_BAAHCA010000142.1:0-4669 GCF_054776295.1 Streptomyces sparsus | reverse complement strand
CGTTGACGGACATCGGGGCGGCTGCGGACGGCACCGTCTGGGGTGTGAACTCCGGCGGCAACATCTACCGCTACACCGGCGACCTGCCCGGCTGACCCGTCCGCTCGGCATCCCCGTCACCGGAAGCCGGTCCGGTCACGCCCCACGGGCGTGACCGGCCTGGTACCGACCTGAACCGGAGAGCCGACCTCCCGACCGGACGCCCCCCGCCACGGAGAGCGAGGGCTGAGCAGCGGCGTCACGCACGTCGTGGCATCGTGGTGGCATGGTCCTCGAAGTCCGCCCGGCGTCGGTGTTCGAGGACGTCCGGGCCCTGGTCGGCCCCAAGTCACCTGACGCCAACGTCTGCTGGTGTCTGAGCTACCGGATCCCGTCCAAGCTCAACAACGAACTCCGTGGGCCGGCCCGTGGCGAGTACGTCGGCGAGCTGTGCCGCAGGCAGCCGCCGCCGGGGGTGCTCGCCTACGACGGCGGCGAGCCGGTCGGCTGGGCCGCGGTGGCGCCGCGCTCGGACACGTCCTTCGCGCGCAGCCGCACCATCCCGCGCGTCGACGACCTGCCGGTGTGGTCACTGTGGTGCGTCCGTGTCCGCCCCGGCCATCGCAAGCGGGGGATCTCGCACGCCCTGATCGCCGGGGCGGTCGAGTTCGCCCGCTCCCACGGCGCACCGGTGGTGGAGGCGTATCCCCTGGACAACGGTGACGCCCGGGTGGACACGACGATGGCGTATGCCGGGCTCCGGAAGAACTTCGAGCGCGCGGGGTTCCGCCACGCGGCCGACACCACCTCGGTACTGGCCGGACACCCCCGCGTCCTTCTGCGGCTCGACCTGCGCTGACGGATCCCGTCCCGTGGCGGCGGGCCGTCGGTACACGGGGGCGGGCGACGCCCCGGGCGGTCATTTCCGTACGAGTTCGAGGGGTTCGGGTTCGCCCGGCCGGCCGTCGGGCCGGTCCCTGCGGCCTGGTCGACCGGCGTTCTCCCGGTGCGGGTGGGAAGCCGTGGGCTCGCTGCCCCGCCTCCACAGGAGGGCTGCGGCCAGGAGCACGGCGCCCGGCAGCAGCCAGGGCAGGCGGCCCGGCGGCAGGAGGCCGATGACCAGGCCCGTGAGGGCACCGGCCAGTTGCAGAGCGAGAGACTGGACGGAAAGCGCCGTCGCGCGTCCCTCGCTCGGGACCCGGCGGTGCAGGAGGTCGTTCTCGCTCGGCCCCGCCGCGCCCAGCCCCAGGTAGACCAGGCCGTAACCGGCACACGCGAGAACCATCCAGACCGGCGCCGTGGACCCGGCGGTGGCGCCGAGAGCGAGCATGCCGCTCGCGCAGATGCCCAGGCTCACCAGTACCGCGCGCTCACCACTGCCGGCGAGCCGAGCGGTGAGCGGAGCGAGATGGCTCCCGACTCCCGAACAGACGAAGCCGGCGCAGGCGAGTCCGGCGAAGAGCAACGCTCCCGACTCCGGCTGCCCCGTGACGACGGCGGCCCGGCCCGGCGTCAGCAGCTCCAGCGCGGCCAGGGCACTGCCGGCCGCCGCCGCACTGAGCATCACCCGGCGGACCAGGATGTCGCGTCCGCCCAGGCGCAGCCCGCCGAGGACGACCGCCGGAACGCCCTTGAGCGTGTCGCGCAGTGTGCTGGGCGGGTGGGGCGGCTCGGGCAGGGCGGTGAGGACGTACAGCACGAAGGCGATCCCGGCCGCCGCACCCAGCAGGGGCGGTACGGAGAGCGGGAGCACCAGCCCCGCGGTCGCCCGGCTCAGCCGGGCGCCGATGTCGGGGCCCAGCGAGAGCAGCCAGGGAAGGGCGCCGCCGAGCAGGGTGCCCGTCGCGAGCGCGGCGGACACGGCGGTGCTGCCGCGGGCGAGTCCGGTGCGCAGTTCGGTGTCGGGACCGGAGTGCGCCTGGACGGTGTCGACGTACCAGGCCTCCACGGGGCCGCTGGACAGGGCGCGGCCCGCGCCCATGAGCGCCATGCCGAGGGTGAGGACCCAGGGTGTGGTGCCCAGGCCCTGGAGGGTGAGGGCGACCACGTTCAGCAGGCCGGCCGCGGCCAGGACGGCGCGGCGTCCGAGCACGTCGGACAGGCCGCCGGTGGGCAGCTCCAGCGCGGCGGCGGTCAGCGAGAACGCGGCCAGGAAGCCGACGATGGCCAGCATGGGCATGCCGCGCTGGGTGAACAGCAGGATCAGCGGAGCGATGGTCAGACCCATCGGCAGCCACAGCAGGACGCAGACCGTGACGTAGCGGCGGCGTGCGGCGCGCAGGTCCAGCGGTCCGGTGTTCGGCGGTCCGGTGTTCAGCGGTCCGGTCATGACGCCGCCCCGGCATCCGTTGCGCCGGGGGCGGCGGTGTCAGGCTCGGTGGCACCGGGATCGCGCCGGGCCAGGGGCAGCCCGGCCGCGAGGACCATGACCTGCTCGGCGCGCGGATCTCCTTCGTCGCGGGCGGTCAGTTCCTCCAGCTTCCCTTCGAGCACGTCCCACAGTTCGGCGAGCGACTCGGGAGTCAGGCACGGCATCCAGTCGCCGATACCGGAGGGTTCCGCCCACTCCTGGCCCAGCAGCCCGTCGGCGGTGTCGGCCTCGTGCTGGTGGAGGGAGGCGTCGAGGTGCTCCAGTTGGCGCCTGCGCAGGGAACCGAGGACCGCGCGGCTGGCCGGTGAGGAGTTCATCGCCGTGCCGCTCCACGAGGTGAGCGCGTGCACCGCCTGCCAGCGGCGCTCCCTCCCGTCCCGGTGCTCCGCCTCGGCGACGAACGCGTACTTCGCCAGGACGCGCAGGTGGTAGCTGGTGGAAGCGGACGTCTCCCCGGTCCTGACCGCGAGCTCACTCGCGGTGGCCGGTCCGTGCTGCCGCAGCAAGGCGAGCAGCCGCACACGCAGGGGGTGCGTGAGCGCTTTCAGGGCTGCCGCGTCCCGCTCGGGGTCGAGTACTCGTTTCTGCTCTTCGTCCGCCATGAACCGGAGAGTAGACCGCCAAGAGAATTTTGCAAAATTGTTTTTCCGAAATTTCCTTGGGAAAGTGTGCGCGCGTGATCGAGCTGGTGGTCGAGCTCGTGATCGGGCAGCACCGGCAGCACTGAGGGCACGCCGAACATCACCCGGCCCTCCGTGGGGGTTGGGCGGAGGCGGGAGGCCGGGGCCTGCACCCTGCGGGTCAGTGCCGAACCCGCAGGGTGCCGCCCACTCCTCGCCCGCCGCTGCCGGCGGTCCGCGCCGGGTGCGTCAGACGCCGCCGTCCTCGCCCTCGCCAGGCTGGTCGGAGGAGTCGCCCGTGCCCGGGCTCTGCGAACCGCCGGCGCCCAGGTAGGTCTGCCAGCCGCCGGTGGGCTCCTGGCCGACGCCGAGTCCGCGCAGCTTCTCCAGCGTCGCGGGCTCCTGCACGTCCAGCCAGTCCACGAACTGGCGGAAGGAGACCATGCGCACGTCCTCGTGCTTGCTGTCGCCGATGTGCTTGACGGCCTCCTCGACGGCGTCCATGTAGATGCCGCCGTTCCACTGCTCGAAGTGGTTCCCTATGAACAGCGGCGCCCGGTTCGTCTCGTAGGCCCGCTGGAAACCGGCCACGTACGCCTCGGTGGCCTGCTTGCGCCAGGCCGGGTACTCCGACGCGGGGCCCTTGGTGTTGGCACCCTCGGACTGGTTGGCGAGGATGTTGTAGTCCATCGAGAGCACCTCGAAGGACCGGCCGGGGAACGGGATCGACTGGAGCGGCAGGTCCCAGACGCCCTGCTTCTTCGTCGGCCAGATCTGGAGCCCGCCGGAGGAGCTGGAGTCGTACCGCCAGTTCAGCTCGGCGGCGGTCGGCAGCAGGTTCTCCTGACCCAGCAGGCACGGTGTGCGGGCCCCGATGAGTTCCTTGCGGTAGTCGAAGGGCAGCGGCTCGATGTCGTCGAAGCCGGTGTACGTGCGCCACTTCATGACGAAGTCCACGGCTTGGTCTATCTCCGACCGCCACTGCTCGGGCGTCCACTTCGCGACGGACCCGGAGCCGCCGCAGAAGTGCCCGTTGAAGTGCGTGCCGATCTCGTGGCCCTCCAGCCACGCGGCGCGCAGGTTCTGCAACGTCAGCCTGATGTTCTCGTCCTTGAGGTATCCGATGTCGGACGCCCCGACGGGGTTGTTCGGCGGCCGGTAGACGTCCTTCTTCGACTCCGGCAGCAGGTACAGGCCGGACAGGAAGAACGTCATCGCCGCGCCGTGGTCCTCGGCGACCTTGCGGAAGCGGGGGAACAGCCCGTTGCCGACCTCACCGGCGCCGTCCCAGGAGAAGATCACGAACTGCGGCGGGCGTTCGCCCGGCTCCAGCGGCCGGGGCTTCGGCGGCTGGTTCGGCTGCGGACCTGAGTCCTCCGTGGAGCCGTCGCCGATCGGCTTCGCCTTCGGCTCGGGGTCCTTCGTCTTCTTGCCGCCCTTGCCGGCGGTGGCGTCCTCGTCGAGCGAGCAGCCCGCGACGCCCATCGTCATCAGCGCGGCCGCCCCCATGCCCAACAGCCCGCGCCGGCTTATTCCGCCGTCCTCCGACATCGTGTTCCCCTCGGTGACTCCGGTTCGATACAGACAAGGAGCCGGCCCACAGCACGCCGGTTCCCGCCCCGTCCATGGATTTGCTGAGCTTTTGCCGTGCGGCGGGACCCTCGCGCCGGCGCGGCGGCGCCCGGGCCGGGCGCGCGTG
>NZ_BAAHCA010000141.1:0-8285 GCF_054776295.1 Streptomyces sparsus | reverse complement strand
CGCCGTTCCCACCGGTGGTCCCGCCGCCGTTGGCACCGCCCGGGTCTCCCGCACCGCCGTTGCCGCCGGAGTCACCGCCGTTGCCGCCGCCGTTGTCACCGCCGCCGAAGAGGCCCGGGGGCAGGGTGATCACGGGCGGCTCGGGGTTCTGCGCACCGCCGTCGGGACGGGCGCCGACCGGGTCACCGGTCCGGCCGCCTTCGCCCCCGTCGCCGTCCTCCTTGTCGCCGCCGGACTTGGCGCGCGGCACCTTGACGGAGTGGAAGGAACTGCCGTCGACGCCTTCGAGCGCACCGGTCATCGCCGACCGCCAGATGGGGCCGGGAAGGCAGCCGCCGCAGACCTTGTCGTAGTACTGGCCGCCGATGGTGATGTCGAACATGTCGATCCGGTGGGAACCGTCGGAGCCCGTCCACACGGCGGTGGACAGCTCCGGGGTGTACCCGACGAACCAGGCGTCGCGACGACGCTCGGTGGTGCCCGTCTTGCCGGCGTTGTCCCGGCCGTCCTGGAGTCCGGCCTTGGTGCCGGTGCCGTCCTCGACGACGCCCTTGAGGATCTGGTTCACGGTGTCGGCGGTGCGCTTGGACATCACCCGCTTGCACTCGCTCTTCGGCGGCTTGAGCTTGTTGCCCTCGGCGTCCTTGACAGCCTCGATGGCGATCGGGGAGCAGTAGGTGCCGCGGTTGGCGAAGGTGGCGTAGGCGTTGGCCATGGCCAGCGGGGTGCTCTCCAGAGCACCCAGCCCCATGGAGGGGGTAGCCTCCAGCACCTTTCCGGTGCCGCTGCGCACGCCCATCTTGGTCGCCATCGTGACGGTCTCGCAGAGACCGGTCTTCTTCAGCAGGTCGATGGAGTAGGTGTTGATGGACTTGCCGAGGGCGCTGGTCATGTCCCAGGTGCCCTTCTCCGATTCGAGTTCGTTCTGCACCGGGTAGTCGCCCGTGCCGTAGGGCTTGTTCTCGCAGGTGCTGAACTCGCTCTGGTCGAACTTGGTCTTCCAGTCGCTGCTGAACGTCTCGGCGGGGCTGATGCCCTTCTCCAGAGCGGCCGCGGCGATGATCGGCTTGAAGGTCGAGCCGACCTGGAAGCCCGCGTAGGAGCCGCCCATCCGGTTGTCCACGGCCAGGTTGATGACCGTCTCGTGCTTCTCCTGTTCCGTGCCGTAGGGGCGGGACTGGGCGAGCGAGAGGATCTTGCCGGTGCCCGGTTCGACGGAGACGACGGAGGCGGCGATCTTGTCCGTCTTGTTCACCTTGCTGGCGGCGGCGTCCGCGGCGGCCTGCTGGGCCTGCGGGGAGAGTGTGGTGCGGATGGTGAGACCGCCCTGCCTCCAGCGGGCGGAACGTTCTTTGTCGGTGCTGCCGAACGCCTCGTTGCGCAGGAACTCCTGCCGGACGTAGTCGCAGAAGAAGCCGGCCTCCATGGTGGCGGTGATGCAGCCGTTCCTGGGCTTGCTCACCTTCAGGCCGAGCGGCTTGTCCTTCGCCTCGTCGGCTTCCTTGGCCGTGAGATAACCGTTGTCGGCCATGCGCTGGAGCACGACGTTGCGTCGCTTCTTCGCTTCCTGACCGTCGTTGACGGGGTCGTACCGGCTCGGTGACTGCACGATGCCGGCGAGCAGTGCCGCCTGCTGGGCGTTGAGGTCCTCGGCCGACTTGGAGAAGTACCGCTGGGAGGCCGCCTCGACACCGTAGGTCTGCTGACCGAAGAAGGTGATGTTGAGGTAGTTCTCCAGGATCTTCTTCTTGCTCAGCTCCTGTTCGAGCTGGATGGCGTACTTCAGCTCCTTGACCTTGCGGCCGATGGTCTGCTGGGTGGCCTGGGCGACCTTCTCCGGGTCGTCGCCGGCCTCCTCCACGAAGACGTTCTTCACGTACTGCTGGGTGAGGGTGGACGCGCCCTCGGTGACCTCACCCTGCTGGGCGTTGCGGTTGAGGGCTCGCAGCACGCCCTTGAGGTCGATCGCGCCGTGCTCGTAGAAGCGCGAGTCCTCGATCGCGACGATCGCCTTCTGCATCCACGGCGACATCTTGTCGAGGGGCACGACGGTGCGGTTGCGGGAGTAGACGTCCGCGATCAGGCCGCCCTCGGAGTCGAGGATGCGGGTCTTCTGACTCAGCGGCGGGCGCTTGAGGTCGGTCGGGATGTGGTCGAACCCCTGGACGGTTTCTTTCGCCGCCAGTCCGGCCATGCCGACGGCGGGCAGGGCGATGCCGGCCAGCACCGCGCCCGAGAGCACGCTGACACCGAGGAACTTGGCGGCCTGCTGGGTCGCGGACAGCCCACCGCCCGAGCGCTTGTTTGCCATGAGAGCAGCCTACGTTCTCGATCGCCGGACAGGGGCGCATCTGTTCGCCTACTCTGTTTGACACCTTCGACAACAGGGCTGTTTCGCAACGTCATACGCATCACTCCTGTGGGTGATGAGAGGCGTCCTGTTATGGCGTCATATGCCAGGAGAAATCACCCCAGCGACTCGACAAGCATCGCCCGAACTGCCCGGATACGTCCCGTAGGTCGCACTTGTCGCACGCTCACTCCGTCGGGTGATCCAGCGCTCACCCATAGTCCAATCGGACCATTCAAGATGGGGCCCGTCGGGGGTGTTGCCTGCTGCCCTGCCTTCCGTAACGTCCTCAACTGGCGACGGTGCATATGCCGTTAGTCGCCGTGGGGGAGCCTCAACTCGGGAGAGGACGGCACCAGCATGAGCCGCTGGGTTACCGACTGGAGTACGCAGGCCGCCTGCCGTACTGCTGATCCGGATGAACTGTTCGTGCAAGGAGCGGCCCAGAACCGCGCCAAGGCGGTCTGCACCGGGTGTCCGGTGCGGACGGAGTGCCTTGCCGACGCTCTGGACAACCGCGTCGAGTTCGGGGTCTGGGGGGGAATGACCGAGCGGGAGCGGCGGGCGCTGCTGCGCCGGCGCCCGACGGTCACCTCCTGGCGCCGCCTGCTCGAGACCGCACGAGCGGAGTACGAGACGTACGACGAGGACTTCGAGGGCGACTGCGAGAAGTACGACGAGAACTACGAGGGCGTGCCGGTCGCCGCGGGCTGACCGGACGCCGGCGCCTGGTCGGCGAGCAGCCGGCCGATCGTGCGCAGCCCGTCCAGGTCGTGCACGTCACCCGCGAGCGCGGCCACCTCCGCCACCGGCACCTCGGGGTGCAGGGCGGTGAACCTGTCACGGGTGCGGCGTTCACGGGCCAGCACCCGCATGCGCTCGGCGTGCAGCCGCAGCAGGCCGGCCGCCAGTGCCTCCACCGGCAGATCGGCGCCCTGCGCCGCGCTGTCCGCCTCGTCGGACGGCGAACCGACGGGGGTGCCGTCAGTACCCCGCAGGCCCTCTGACGGGCCGTGGGACGACTCGGTGCCCCCCTGCGGGGTGTCGTCGACGTGTGCGGACTTCTCGCCGCGCGGGGATGCCCCGTCCTGCGGGGTCGTGCGGGCATCGGGCAGTGGGACGGACGTGGCGGCGGGATCCCTGTCGGCGGGGGAGCCTGAGGGGGAGCCGTCGGGAACATTCCCGGTCTGATGATCCACAATGCCACCGTCCGGAAGGTTTTCCGCGCCGGTTTCCGGACCGGTCTCCTCCGCATTCGCGCCCTCGGCTCGTTCGAGCAGCGTCTCCGCCGCCGACAGGGCGCGCTCCGCCGTCAGTTGGTCCGCGGCGCTGCCGTGCACCCGGTTGAGCACCAGGCCGGCCAGCGGCATCCGGTCGGCGGCCAGTCGCTCGACGAAGTACGCGGCCTCCCGCAGCGCGTCCCGTTCGGGGGCGGCCACCACGAGGAACGCCGTGCCGGGGGCCTGGAGCAGCCGGTAGGTGGCGTCGGCGCGTTTGCGGAAGCCGCCGAACATGGTGTCCATGGCCGCGACGAAGGTCTGCACGTCCTGCAGCAGCCCGGTGCCCAGCAGCTTGCCGAGCGTTCCGGTCACCATGGACAGCCCGGCCATGCCGAGGTTGACGAACTTCAGGCCGGCCCGGCCGCCCGCCTTGGCAGGCGCGGTGAGCAGCCGGATGAACCGGCCGTCGAGGAAGGACCCGAGGCGCTTCGGCGCGTCCAGGAAGTCCAGGGCGGACCGGCTGGGCGGGGTGTCGACGACGATGAGGTCCCACTCGTCGCGGGCCCGCAGCTGCCCCAGCTTCTCCATCGCCATGTACTCCTGGGTGCCGGCGAAACCGGCGGAGAGCGAGGCGTAGAAGGGGTTGTCGAGGATCGCCCTGGCACGGTCGGGGTCGGCGTGGTCCTCGACGATCTCGTCGAAGGTCCGCTTCATGTCGAGCATCATCGCGTGCAGCCGACCGCCCTTCGACGTGTCGACGCCGGCGACCTCACGGGGCGTGTTGTCGAGCTCCTCCAGGCCCATGGACTGGGCCAGGCGGCGGGCCGGGTCGATGGTCAGCACGACGGCCCGGCGGCCGCGTTCGGCGGCGCGCCCGCCGAGTGCGAGGCCGCTGGTCGTCTTGCCGACGCCGCCCGCGCCGCAGCAGACGATGATCCTGGTCCGCGGGTCGTCGAGCAGCGCGTCGACCTCCAGCAGGGGCACGGCGTCCAGACTCACTCGGCTGCTCCTTCGACGAATGCGGAACTCGCGTGCTGGGCGCGCAGCTGCCCGGCCAGCTCGTAGAGGCCGGCCAGGTCCACGCCCTCCCAGAGAAGTTCGAGCTGCGGCGCGGGCAGGCCGAGCGCGGCGATCTCCGTGCGGCGCTCGTCCTCGGTGACGAGCCGGGCCGCGTGCTCCCGGCCCTGCCGCAGCAGCGGGTCGACCAGTCGCTCCGCCTTGCCGCCGCGGCGCGCTCCGCCGAGGCCGGCGGCGACGAACGCCTTGGCCAGGTCACCGCGGGAGGTCTCGGCGACGTCCAGCGCGGCCGGTTCCAGGACGGCGGGGCGGACCATGTTGACGATGACGGCGCCGACCGGCAGTCCGGCGGCACGCAGTTCCGCCACGCCGTCGGCGGTCTCCTGCACGGGCATCTCCTCCAGCAGGGTCACCAGGTGCACGGCCGTCTCGGGGGACTTGAGCACCCGCATGACCGCCTGCGCCTGGTTGTGCACGGGGCCGACCCTGGCCAGTCCGGCCACCTCGTCGTTGACGCCGAGGAAGCGCGCGATGCGGCCGGTGGGCGGCGCGTCCATGACGACCGCGTCGTAGGCGAACTCACCCTTCCGGGTGCGCCGGCGCACCGCCTCGCAGGCCTTGCCGGTGAGCAGCACGTCACGTACGCCGGGCGCGATGGTGGTGGCGAAGTCGATGGCGCCCATACGTTTCAGCGCCCGGCCCGCCGAGCCGAGCTTGTAGAACATCTGGAGGTAGTCCAGCAGGGCCTTCTCGGCGTCTATGGCGAGCGCGTACACCTCACCGCCGCCGGGCGCCACGGCGATCTTGCGCTCCTCGTAGGGCAACGCCTCGGTCTCGAAGACCTGCGCGATGCCCTGCCTGCCCTCCACCTCCACCAGGAGAGTGCGCTGCCCCGCCTCGGCGAGGGCAAGCGCCAGTGCGGCGGCGACCGTCGTCTTGCCGGTGCCGCCCTTGCCGGTGACCACATGCAGCCTGCTCACCCTGGGAAGGGTAACCAGCTTGCCGGGGCATTACCCTCGGGGCCATGACGAAGTGGGAATACGCGACCGTGCCGCTGCTCGTGCACGCGACCAAGCAGATTCTGGACACCTGGGGCGAGGACGGTTGGGAACTCGTCCAGGTGGTGCCGGGCCCGAGCAACCCGGAGCAGCTGGTGGCCTACCTCAAGCGGGAGAAGGGATGAGCGCCGCCGGCGCGGTCGAGCGCAGGCTCGCCGAGCTGGGGCTGACGCTGCCCGAGGTGGCCGCCCCGCTGGCCTCGTACGTGCCGGCCGTGCAGACCGGGCGGTACGTGCACACCGCCGGCCAGCTGCCGCTGGTCGACGGCAAGCTGCCCGTCACCGGCAAGGTCGGCAGTGAGGTGTCGCCCGAGCAGGCCAAGGAGCTCGCCGCGACCTGCGCCCTGAACGCGCTGGCCGCGGTGAAATCCGTCACCGGTGACCTGGACCGCATCGCGCGGGTCGTGAAGGTCGTCGGCTTCGTCGCCTCGGTGCCGCACTTCACCGGCCAGCCGGGTGTCGTCAACGGCGCCAGCGAGCTGCTGGGTGAGGTGCTGGGCGACAAGGGTGTGCACGCCCGCAGCGCGGTGGGTGTGGCGGTGCTGCCGATCGACGCGCCCGTCGAGGTCGAGATCATGGTCGAGCTGGCCGACTGAGCCGTCCGGGGTGGACCCGGCACCGTCGGCCGGTCCGGCCGACGGCGCCGGGTTCGTCCGGCCGATGGCGCCCGCCCGGTTCCCGTGCGTGCGCACAATGGGTCGCATGACTGAGAACAACGGATCCATGCCCGACTGGGAGAAGCGGTTCCGCGCGCCGCGGGTGGGGCTGCCGGAGTGGGCGGAGGACGCGCCCGACCGGTCGCTGTTCGTCTCCAACGCGACCGGCACCTTCGAGCTGTACGCCTGGGACCGCGCCACGGGCGCGCGACGGCAGGTGACGGACCGCCCGAACGGCACCACCGACGGGGTGCTCACCCCGGACGGCGAGTGGATCTGGTGGTTCTCCGACACCGACGGCGACGAGTTCGGCGTCTGGATGCGGCAGCCCTTCGCCGGCGGGCCGGACGAGCCTGCCGCGCCCGGCCTGGCGGCGTCGTACTCGGCGGGGCTGGCCCTGCTGCGGGACGGCGGGGCGGTCGTCGGCCGGTCCACCGACGACGACGGCTCGACCGTGCACGTGGTGCGGCCCGGTGCCGACCCGGTGGAGATCTACCGCAGCCGCGAGTCGGCCGGAGTGGGTGACGTCTCCCGGGACGGTGAGCTGATCGCGATCGAGCACACCGAGCACGGGGACGCGATGCACTCCGCGCTGCGGGTGGTGCGCACCGACGGCACGACCGTCGCCGAGCTGGACGACACCGAGGGCGGCACCCGCGAACTGGGCCTGGCGGTGCTGGGCTTCGCGCCCGGCACGGGTGATCCGCGGCTGCTCGTCGGACACCAGCGGCGGGGCCGCTGGGAGCCGATGGTGTGGAACCCGGTCACCGGTGAGACGTCCGAGCCGACGATCGACCTGCCCGGTGACGTGGCGGCCGAGTGGTGCCCGGACGGAGCCGCGCTGCTGGTCTCGCACAGCCACCAGGCGCGCAGCGAGCTGTGGCGCCACGAGCTGGCGGACGGCCGGACGACACGTCTGGAGACGCCGCCGGGCACGGTCTCGGGGGCGACGGCCCGCCCGGACGGCACCGTCGAGTACCTGTGGTCGTCGGCCGAGCAGCCGCCGGTGGTGCGGTCCAGCAGCGGCGCGGTCGTGCTGGAGTCGCCGGGCCTGCGGGCGCCGGTGTCGGTTCCGGTGACCGACGTCTGGGTGGACGGCCCGGGCGGGTCGGTGCACGCCCTGGTGCAGCAGCCCGCGGGCACGGGCCCGTTCCCGACCGTCTTCGACGTGCACGGCGGCCCCACCTGGCACGACAGTGACGCGTTCGCGGCGCAGCCGGCGGCGTGGGTGGACCACGGCTTCGCGGTGGTCCGCGTCAACTACCGGGGTTCGACCGGCTACGGCCGGGAGTGGACGGACGCGCTGAAGCACCGGGTCGGGCTGATCGAGCTGGAGGACATCGCCGCGGTCCGCGAGTGGGCCGTGTCGTCGGGTCTGGCCGACCCGGCCCGGCTGGTGCTGAGCGGTGGTTCGTGGGGCGGCTACCTGACGCTGCTCGGTCTGGGCACCCAGCCCGACGCCTGGGCGGTCGGTCTCGCCGCCGTCCCGGTCGCGGACTACGTCGCGGCCTACGACGACGAGATGGACGCGCTGAAGGCGATGGACCGCACCCTGCTGGGCGGCACGCCGGAGGAGATGCCCGAGCGGTACGCGGCGTCGTCCCCGATCACCTACGTGGACGAGGTGAAGGCGCCGGTGTACATCTCGGCGGGCGTCAACGACCCGCGGTGCCCGATCCGGCAGGTGGAGAACTACGTGGAGCGCCTTCAGGGCCGCGGCCACCCGCACGAGGTGTACCGGTACGACGCCGGGCACGGCTCGCTGGTGGTGGAGGAGCGCATCAAGCAGGTCCGCCTGGAGCTGGAGTTCGCCCAGCGCCACCTCGGCGGGGGCCCGTCCGGGGAGTGAGCCCGCCGTCCCCGGGGCGGCACCCGTCCCGGGGACGGCCAGGCCGCTACTCGGTGCGGGCCGCCGCGGGCTCGGCCGCCTGTGGTCCGGCCCCGTGGGGTGCGGGCTCGTCTCGTGCGGTCCCGTCGTCGGCGGC
>NZ_BAAHCA010000140.1:0-8288 GCF_054776295.1 Streptomyces sparsus | reverse complement strand
CGGGGGAGGCGCCGACGGGAGCGGGACGGACGTGTCCCGGGCGGGTGACGCCGGGACGCCGCCGGTCGCGACGGGGAGGGGGAGGGGGGTCTGGTTCTCCTCTCTTTGGATTCCCCCGGGGGAACGCCGCCGGGTGGGACGGACACCGGCCCGACCGGCCGCCGGTTGCACGGCCCGGGCAACGGCCGAAGTGCCCGGTGCGGTCAGCCACTCGCGGGAGTTGAGGATGCGCACGCCCAGTCGGCGGGAGGCGGCGGTGTCCTTGCCGAGCCGGGCCGCCTCCTCGGCTGCCGCCCACCCCGCGGCCAGGTCGTCGAGGGTACGCAGCGGCACGAGCGAGGCGAGCCGCTGGTCGCGGATCTCGCCGCGCACGTTCTGACGCTTGCGGGCGTGCCAGTGGCCCAGCGCACGCAGCGACTTGCGGGCGGCGTTGGTCTTCTCCTTGCCCATGCGCAGGCCCCGGGCGACGGTGTCGCTGTTGCGGGCGTTGCGCGGCGGCAGCTTCACCATGGCCTGCAGCAGACGCAGCGCCGCGTCGGTGAGGGAGCAATCGTCGATGAGGGCTTCCGGCGTTTGCAGGAAGGACGCGCGGGAGGGCGCGTTAACATCGCAGAGCATCGTCGGTGGGTCTCTCTCCACTGGGCGGTGTAGGCCCTCGGCGCGGTGTGCCTAGCACCTGCCGGGGGCCGCCTCGTCACACAGGCGAGGCAGAACGTCACCCAACGTACACCGAGTGTGCGAGGGTGTAGGACAAATCCACCGTGAGGGTGAACCGACCAACCGGGAGCCGCACATGTCCGTCCGCCGCGTGGTACCCGACGTGCGCTGCGAGGATCTGGAGCAGAGCCGTGACTTCTACGCCCAGTTGGGCTTCGAGGAGGTCATGCACGAGGGCTGGGTGATGACGCTCGCCTCCACGATCAACCCGACCGCGCAGATCACCTTCATGACGGAGGACAAGACCGCGCCCGCCCACCCCGACATCAGCGTCGAGGTCGACGACGTGGACGCCGTCTACGCGACCGTGCAGGCGAGCGGCGCCCAGATCGTGCGCTCCTTGCAGGACGAGGAGTGGGGCGTCCGCCGCTTCTTCGTCCGTGACCCCAACGGCCGCGTCGTCAACGTCCTCAGCCACCGCTGAGGGCGGCGGCCCCGCGAGGCGGCCGGCTCGGGACTCAGTCGCGGCGGGCGAACCGGACGAAGGTGTGCCAGGCGTCCGGTCGCACAGTGAGTCGGGGCCCGGCGGTGTGCTTGCTGTCGCGGATGTGGACGGCGGCGGGACATTGCGCGACCTCAACGCAGTCACCGCCCTCAGGTCCGCTGTGGGTGGACTTCCGCCAGGAGACAGCGACTTCCAGGCAGTTACCGCCGCCGCTGCCGCTGTAGCTGCTCTTGAACCAGGCCAGCTCGCCGCTCATGGCGCTCCCCCTGTGTCGGAAGTCAGTTGTGGCGGGCGAACTCGACGAAGGTGCGCCAGGTGTCGGGTTGCACGGTGAGTTGGGGCCCGGCGGTGCGCTTGCTGTCGCGGATGTGGACGGCGCTGGGACATTGCGCGACCTCGACGCAGTCACCGCCGCCGCTACCGCTGTAGGTGGACTTCTGCCAGGAGACGGCGACTTCCAGGCAGTTACCGCCGCCGCTGCCGCTGTAGCTGCTCTTGAACCAGACCGGTTCGCTGCTCATCGCTCTCCTGTTCCCCGCTCGATCAACCGTGCGGACTCCTCCAGGTTTAGTGCCCGCGACCGCAGCTTGCCATACCGAAGTCCGAGCGAGCTGACTGTTCTGGCCTCCGTGACCACCATGCCGACGTCTTGAGATTCCAGGTATCCGATCTGCCGGTGCTCCGTGGTCTCCAGTAGCACCATTGGGCCGTTGAGCCCCGGGTGCATCCCGATGTCCGAAGCCATGACTTGTACTTCCACGTTGGGCAGTTGGGCGAGTTCGAGCAGGCGTTGAAGCTGCTCCTTCAGCACCTCGTGACCGCCGACCGGGTTGCGCAGGGCGGGTTCCCAGAGCACGAAGGAGAACTGGACCATCGGCTTGCGGGTCAGCAGTTTCTGGCGTTCGAGACGGGCTTCGAGGTGCTGTTCCAGCGTCTCCGACTCCAGCGGTGGGCAGTGGCCGTTGAACACCGCACGGGCGTAGCGCTCGGTCTGGAGCAGGCCCGGCACGAGCTGCGGTTCGTACGCGAACCGGCTGACCGCCTCCAGTTCCAGCTTGGCGAAGTCCTGGAAGAAAGCGGGAAGCTTGGCGAGTTCCACCTCCTCCTGGAGGGCGAGCAGTGCGCCTCGGGCGTCGAGCGCGCGTTCTGCGGCCTCGGTGAAGGTGATCTTCGCCGGTCGTCGTCCCTGCTCGACCGATGCCGTCTGCTCGGGTGAGTAGCCCACTGCTTCGGCGAGGGCGGGTTGGGTCATCCCGGACTGTTCGCGGAAGAGCTTGAGCAGCCGCCCGTAACAGCGCCACGCCTCCGGCCGGTTGTCCTCGTTCGGCCGTGCCTTCACCTGACGGCCCATGGCCGCCACCTCCCCGTTCTGCCGCATCCGTACAGGTCCCGTACCGGCACGCGCCGGGCGCGTACGTCCCTGATCGGTCCGGCGTGCCGACCTGTGCAGAGTAGAGGCGGTGACCGGATGGTTACCGTGTGACAGCAAACAATCCTTCGACCGAGTGCGGCACGTTGTTCCGCATGCGCTTCACGTCCACTCCCAGGGGCGCCCGGTTGGCCAGGCGGCTCACCGCGGAACGGCTCGACACCTGGCGGGTGCTCCGCTACGGAACCCCGACCGCCCGTGCCGTCGAGTTGATCGTCGGCGAGCTGTGCGCCAACGCCGTCCGCCACGGGACCGTCCGTGGGCGGGACTTCGAGCTGGCCCTGCTCCTGCACGCCGGGGTGCTGCGCATCGAGGTGTCCGACGCACGAGGTGAACGGCATCCGCCACGGGTGGCCCAACTGCCACTCGGAGTGGCCGAGTTCGGGTACGGACTCGTGCTGGTCGCCACGCTCGCCTCCCGTTGGGGGACGACGGGTCGCGTCCCGATGGGCAAGACGGTGTGGGCGGAAGTGGAGGTGTGAGCGGGAGCCGTGGCACGGCCGGCTGTGGACACCACGGGTGACGGCTCAGGTCGCCGCGTCGTCTGGACAGTACGGTCGTCTGGGACAGTACGGGGGTGACGTCCATCTACCGGAGTACCGCCGCCCACCGCCAGGTGGAGGGGTGGTGCACCGACCAGCTCGCCGGGTGGGCGGTTCCCCACCGGTCCGTCGTCCTGGAGACCTCCGCCGGCCGCACCCATGTCGTCGTCGCGGGTGAGGACACCGGCTCCCGCTCCTCGCCCCGGGTGGTGCTGGTCCCCGGCACCAACTTCAACGCCGCCACCAGCCTGCCGCTGTCCACCGTGCTCGCGGCACGCTGGCCCACGTGCGTCGTGGACCTGCCCGGGCAGCCCGGGCTCAGCGCCGCCGAACGTCCTCGGCGGCACCGGCCGGCCCGTTACGGGCAGTGGCTCCAGGAGGTGCTGGCCCAGGTCGGTACGGGCCCCACGGTGCTGGTGGGGCATTCACTCGGCGGAGCCGTGGCCCTCGCCTGCGACGCCCCGCAGCTCACCGGCCGGGTGCTCGTCTCGCCCGCCGGGCTGGCCCGCCTCAGGGTTCCCGGCACAGTCCTGGCCGCCACCCTGCCCTGGCTCGTCCGGCCCACCGAGGCCCGCAGCGCGGCACTGCTGAAGCAGCTGCACGGCCCCGACCGGCGACCGTCCGCCGAACTCGTCACCTGGATGACCCTCCTGGCCCGCTCCTCCCGCTCCAGCCTGGCGCCCGCCCCGCTCCCGCCGGCGACGCTCGCCCGGGCCCGGCGGGTGACGAACGTCGTCGTCACCGGCGAACACGACGTCTTCCTCCCGCCCTCCCGGCTGGCCCCGCACGCCTCCCGCCACCTCGGCGTCGCGGTGAGAACCGTGCCCGACGCGGGACACCTCGTCGTCGAGGAGCAGCCAGGAGCCGTCGTCGCACACGTGGCGGCGCTGATCGACGGAGACGCCGCCGACCGTCCGTGATCCCCCGCGCCCGACCGGGCACCCCTCCCGCGTCGCCCACCCGGCGACGATCGGGCGTACGTCGTTAGACCCTGCTCTTCGTGAAGACCACATGCGCCGGGTGGGGTGCCGAGACCCCGCCAGGCGGTGGTCGGGCCGGGCTTTCGTGGAAAGGGGTGGCTGCGGGGCTACGGGTGTCCCCTCGCTCCGGGCTCGGCAAGCCGCTCTGCGGTAGCTTGACCGGTGTGACTGCACCGGCCATCGAAGAGGTACGGCTCACCGCGTTCAAGAGCTTCCGCGGCGAGCCCTTCCCGCTCGCTCCTCTCACCGTGCTCATCGGCCGGAACAGCAGCGGCAAGTCCAACGCCCTCGACGGCCTTGAGGTCCTGTCCCGGCTGGCGCGCGGTGAGGACATCACCGAAGCGCTGGAGAGCCGCCGCAGTGCAGCCGGCCCCGTCCGTGGCGGGCTGGCCGGCTGCGTGCCGCACGGCTCCGACAGGTTCTCCCTGGGATGCAGCGTGCGCACGGAGGACGGCCCCGTCCACCTGGACGTGACCGTGCAGGTGGAGCCGGAAGTCCGGATCGTCGAGGAACGCCTGTCCGGCCCGACGGCCAAGGGAGTGAAGGACCTCCTGGTCAGTGCGGAACCACTTCCCCACGTCAGCGACCTGCACGCGGCCTGGTACAACGGCCGGCCCGGCCGCAACCCGAGTGGTCCCTTCCGAGGGTCCAGGCTGCTGACCTCGCAGCTCCCCCTTCGGGTCAGCGCCGGGACGGAGGGGGAACGGGACACCGTTCGCTGCGCCGAGACCATGCTCTCCGCGCTGGTCAGTGTCTTCCACCTCGATCCCGTGCCGCATCTCATGCGCCAGTACGTGCCGGCCCGGGACAGCAACCTCCGAAGAACCGCGGAGAACCTCTCCGCTGCCGTCGGCAGCATCCAGCGATTCGCTCCCGACCTCTTCGACGATCTCGTCGCACTGCTGCGGGGGCTCGCCGACCATGACATCCAACGCCTGGCAGTGACACGCTCCGAACTGGGCGACGTCATGCTCGCCCTGGACGAAGGACCGCTCGGACTCACCCCCGCCCGTGAGATGAGCGACGGCATGCTGCGTTTCCTCGCGGTCGCCACGTCGCTGCTCGCCGGTGGCAACGGTCTCGACCTGGGGGCGTCACCGGTGTCCGACCCGGAAGACCCCGAGCGCAACCTGACTCTCGTCGTGGAGGAACTGGAGAACGGGCTGCACCCGTCCCAGGCGTCGGAGGTGCTCCGCCTCGTCCGGCAGGCCAGCGCCGGGAACGGAACCCAGGTGCTCATCACCACCCACAGCCCCGCGTTGCTGTCCGCGCTCGACAGCGGTGACCACGAGGGCGTCGTGTTCTGCTGGCGAGACCGCGAGGGCGGTACCAGCCGACTCTCCAAGCTCACCGATCTGGACGGTTATCCGGCCGCCATGGCGGCCGGATCCCTCGGTGACGTGGTCACCCAGGGTCGCCTCGACGCTCAGCGGCGGGACGAGCGCGACTACTCGGAATTCGATCGGCTGCTGGGGATCGGGTAACGCGTGGCTCGCAGAGTTGAGTTCGTCGACACGTCCATTCTGTGCAACCTGCTTGAAGTGCCCGGCAAATGCCAGGACCGTGAAAGCGTCGTCCAGGAACTGCGACGCACACGGCAGGCGCGCGACTGCGACCTGCTCCTTCCTGTCACTGCCGTCATCGAGACGGGCAACCACATCGCGCAACTCGCCGACGGGTACCAGCGCCGAACGACTGCGGAACGGTTCACCGAGGTGCTGCGCATGATGGTGGCAGGAAAGGCGCCCTGGGCCCTCAACGAAGTCGAGTGGAACGCGGCCCACCTGGAGGCACTCATCGTGGGGGGCAACACCGGGAGCAGCCTCGTCGAGCACGCCTGCAACAAGGTCGGTTGCGGCGACCTGAACATCCTCATCGAACGCGACCGGTACCTCGCGCGGACCTCCGGAGTGAAGGCAACGGTGTGGACCAGGGACGAGCTGCTGGCGGCCTACGCCTGAAACCTGCTGCCCGCTGCCCGTAGGTCCTACGGTTGCGGGAGGGGCTGCGGGCGGCGGCGCGGCGACGCCGCACCCAGTCACCCGCCTCGCCGACGGCGACGAACACGGCCGCCGAGCCCGCACAGACGAGCAGACCCGCCGCCTGGTCGAACACCTTGCTCGCCACCCAGAACGTGCCGGTCATCAGCAGCCACCACACGATCACGGTGGCGGCCTCGCGCCCTGGGGAAGTCTTCACGAGCGTCACCGTACGGGCCGGGTGCCGGATCCCGCGCAGCCGCACTGCACCTGTCGCTGCCGCTGGGGCCGCCGGGGCAACTGTCCTTGTGGTCGGCGCGGCGGATGGTTTCAGGGCGGACGGCTCAGTGCGTTTCACGAGCCGAAGCCGGGCGCCAGGCCTCGAAGTAGCCCTCGCGGAGGGGTCCGCCCATCAGCTCCAGCACCTGACCACGGCGGACGTCAGCGGCTGGGGGTCACCGGTTCTGGCGAGGTGACATGTCCGTCGAGTGCCAGGCGGGCGGCTTCTGCGACCTGCTGCTACACGGCTCGGGGCCGGGGGCCGGGGCGGGTCAGTTCAGGGGAGGGGTGAGGCGGAAGAAGGTGTCGGCCCTGTGGAGCGCGGTGTTCTGCCGGTATCGCCGGTTCGGACCCCGCGCTTCCGCCGGGCCGCCGCGCCTTCGCCTGCCCGGCCGCCCGGCCCCCGTTCCGTTGCCGCTCGTTCACGCCTCCGGGTAGCGGCGTGGGGTCCAGACGACCTCGCGGCCCTCGCGGCGCCGCACGGCCTGGGTCTGGGAGGAGCCGACGAGGATGACGGTCCGCATGTCGACGTCCTGCGGGTCGAGTTGGGCGAGCTGGACGACGCGCACCGACTCCTCCGGGCCGCCGACGTCACGGCCCAGCACGACGGGGGTGTCCGGGGCGCGGTGCTCCAGCAGCAGTTCGCGGGCCTTGCCGACCTGCCAGGTGCGGCTGCGCGATCCTGGGTTGTAGAGGGCCAGCACCAGGTCGGCGGCGACGGCCTTGCGCAGCCGTTCGGCGATGACCTCCCACGGCTTGAGCCGGTCGGACAGCGAGATCACCGCGTAGTCGTGGCCCAGCGGGGCCCCCGCGGCGGCTGCCGCCGCGTGGGCGGCGGTCACGCCGGGCAGCACCCGTACCGGCACGTCCCGGTACTGCTCCTGGCAGGCGACCTCCAGCACGGCCGTGGCCATGGCGAAGACGCCCGGGTCACCGGACGAGACGACCGCGACCCGCCGGCCCCGGCGGGCCAGGTCGAGCGCGAACTCGGCGCGTTCCGACTCGACCTTGTTGTCGGAGCCGTGCCGCTGCTGGCCCGGCCGCACCGGTACCCGGTCCAGGTAGGTGGTGTAGCCCACGAGGTCCTCGGCGGCGGCCAGTTCACCGCGCGCCTCGGGTGTCAGCCACTTCGGTCCGGCCGGTCCGAGCCCGACCACGACGACCTCGCCGCCACCGGTGCGCGGCGGCGGGGTGGAGCCGATACGGCTGGGGACGACGGCCACCGAGAAGTACGGCACCGAGTCCGGATCGACGTCCGCGAGCAGGCTGGTGCGCTCGGCGGGCATCGTCGCCCGCTCCACGTAGTGGGCCTCGGCGAGCCGTCCGGAGCGCTCCAGCGCACGGCGCACGTGCGGGAACGTGCGGCCCAGCTTCATCACGGCGGCGGCGTCCGTCCCGGCCAGCCGTGCTGCCAGCTCCTCCTCGGGCAGGGTGCCCGGCAGCACGGTGAGCACCTCCTCGCCCTCGACGAGCGGCTTGCCGAGCCGGGCCGCCGCGGCGCTGACCGACGTGACGCCGGGAACGACCTCGGTCGGGTAGCGGTGGGCGAGCCGCTTGTGCATGTGCATGTACGAGCCGTAGAAGAGCGGGTCGCCCTCGGAGATGACGGCGACCGTTCGGCCCGCGTCCAGGTGGGCGGCGAGCCGGGCCGCGCACTCGGTGTAGAAGTCCTCCATCGCGCCCTGGTAGCCGCCGGGGTGGTCGGTGGTGCCCGTCGTCACCGGGTAGATCAGCGGTTCCTCGATGTGCTCGGGACGCAGGTGCTCGGCGGCGATGGACCGCGCGATGCTGCTGCCCGGCCGGGCACCGTGGTAGGCGACGACGTCGGCCCCGGCGATGACCTGGACCGCGCGGACCGTCATCAGCGACGGGTCGCCGGGCCCCAGCCCGACCCCGTACAGCCGCCCGGCGCCGGCG
>NZ_BAAHCA010000139.1:0-8306 GCF_054776295.1 Streptomyces sparsus | reverse complement strand
GTCGTCCGACGGGCGGGCGTCCGGCAGGTGGGCGCGGCACCGCCCCCGTGGTGTCGGGCCCGTCCGCGGGCCGCCCCGCGGACGGGGTGCCGCTGTGCTGTGCGGCTTCTGCTGTTGATGTCATGGTCGTCCTCCCGAACCCACCAGTCGGCCCAGCTCCGGGTCGATCTCCTGGTGCAGCGGTTTCAACTCCCCCCGCAGGAACAGGTCGCGCATCGCTGCGCGTTCGACCTTTCCGCTGGTCGTGCGGCGGACCGTGCCGGGGCGTACCAGCAGCACCCCGCCCGCGTTGACGTCGAACTCCTCGGACAGGCAGCGCACCACGCCGGCGGCCAGGCCGGCGAAGTCGACCTCGTAGCGGCTGCGGGCGCGCAACTCCTGGACGACGACGACCCGTTCGCGTTCACCGGCGACACCGAAGGCGGTCGCCGAACCGAACAGCCCGCTGACCTGCTGCACGGCCCGTTCCAGGTCGTGCGGGTAGAGGTTGCGGCCGGCGGTGATGATCAGGTCCTTGAGGCGGCCGGTGACGTACAGCTCGCCGTCCTCCAGCGTGCCGAGGTCGCCGGTGCGCAGGTAGCCGCCGGTGCCGTCGGCGGCGGAGACCCCGAACGTCTCCGCGGTCTCGCCGATCCGCTTCCAGTAGCCGCCGGCGACGCTGTCACCGCGCAGCCATATCTCCCCTATCCGGCCCTCCGGCAGCACCGCGCGGCTTTCGGGGTCGACGATGACCAGTTCGCCGGCGGTCGGCCGGCCGCACGAGAGCAGGGTGCGTGCGGGGGCGTGGGGGCGCGGCGGACGCAGCCGGTGCCGTTCCAGGGCGGCGGCGTCGACCGTGCGGTCGGTGGCCGGGTCGCCCTCGGCGCGGCCGGAGACCAGCAGGGTCGCCTCGGCCAGCCCGTAGCAGGGGGAGAACGCCTCGGGGCGCAGCCCGACGCAGGCGAAGCGTTCGGTGAACGCCCGCCGGGTCTCGGCCCGGACGGGCTCACCGCCGCTGACCGCGGTCGCCCAGCCCGAGAGGTCCAGCCCGGTCAGTTCGGCGTCCGTGACGCGGCGGGTGCACAGGTCGTACGCGAAGTCGGGGGCGCCGCTGACCGCGATGTCGTGCTGCGAGACGGCTTCGAGCCAGGACGCCGGGCGTCTGACGAACGTCTCCGGCGCGAGCAGGATCGAGCTGCCGCCCAGCCACAGCGGGTGCAGCAGCTGGCCGACGAGTCCCATGTCGTGGTGGAACGGCAGCCAGCCGCCGAGGCGGGAGCCGGGCAGGGTGCGCAGCGCCCGGTTGATCGCCCGCATGTTGGCGAGCACGCTGCCGTGCGTGGCCAGCACCCCGCGCGGCGCCCCGGTGGAGCCGGAGGTGTACTGGAGGTACGCTGGCGCGCTCTCGTCGAGGTCGGGTTCGCGCCAGGGTGCGGCGGCCGGTACGGCGTCCGCGGCCAGGCAGGGTATGCCCCCGAAGCCGCTGCGGGCCAGCAGCTGGGACACCTCGGGTGCCTGGTCGGCGTCGGTCAGCGTGATGCAGGGCGCGGCGTCCTTGACGATGCCGGCGATGCGCTGGTCGAGGTGGGCGCGGCCGTTCGGCGGCGGCGCCGGCACGGCCACCGCGCCGGCGTAGAGGCAGGCGAGAAAGCTCACCGCGAACTGGCGTCGGGAACCGTGTAGCAGCAGGACCCGTTCGCCGGCCGCGCCCCTGTCCTGGAGCCAGCCGGCGAGGCGTCGGGCCTCGGCGTCGAGCACCCGGTAGGAGACGGGTTCCGGTGGGCGCGGCGCCCTGGCCCCCGCGCTGTCGCCGGGGAGCAGCACCAGTGCCGCTCTGCCGGGTGTCTGCGCCGTCCTGGCCTGCACGATCTGGTTGAAGTTCCGGTAGCCGGTCAACGCCTCCCCCTCACGTCTGCGGACTGCTGCGGTTGCCGGGGCCGACTGCGCTCCCAGTTGGCGCGTGGCGCCGGGGCCGGGTCGTCCGCTTCGCGCTGCCGCTCGCGCAGCCGTGCCAGCAGCACGGCGGTGACGGCGGCAAGCTCCACCTCGTCCGGTCCTCCGCGGACCACGGTGAGTCGCAATTCCTCGGCCATGTCAGCAGCGTGCGCTTAGGCCCTAGAACGGCGCTCGCGGGCGGAACGCGGGCGAGCCGAGACCCCCTGGAAGGGGCCTCGGCTCGCTGACGCGGCATCCGCGGGGTGCCGCTGACCTGCGGCTGTGCCGGTGTCCGGTGGTACGGCCGCGCGGGGTGGCTGGGAAACGGGCGGCGGCGGGTCGAGCGGGCGGGTGCCGCGGTGCGGTCGGGCCGTACGTCAGTCGGCGACGAACGGTTCGTAGGCGACGTGCCGGCTGCGTTCGACGGTGACCCGGGCGACCTGGGACAACCGGACGAGCCGGTCCAGGTAGCCGTCGCTGCTGAGCGCGCGTACGCACGCCTCGGTGTCCTCCCACCACAGCAGGCCCAGATAGGTCTGGGGGCGGACGGTGGACCGCAGCAGGTCGCTGCCGCCGAAGCCGCCCTGCTGGGCGAGTTGACCGGTCAGCGCCCCGAAGTCCTGCTCGAAGCGCGCGTGTTCACCCTCCACGTTGGCGTGCAGCAGCACCACGTTCGCGGCGCCGACCAGGGCGTTCTGGAGGGCCATCCGGCCCACGCTGACGGCCTGGTCGGCCTCCGTGTCCACCATGGCCCCCAGCCGGCGCACGTGGCTGGTGAACACGTCGTCGTGCACCACTCCGAGGAACGCGTCCAGGCTGCGCCAGTGGCTGAGGTGCACGTAGACGTCCGGGGAGTCGAGCAGCCGCACCGTCACCAGGAAGTGGAAGTCACGGCGGCGGCGCAGGTACTGGGAGTGGGCCCGGAACTCCCGCTCGAACTCCTCGGCTCCGCCCTTGACCGTGAAGCGGTTGATCACGGTCACCGGGCGGTTCAGGTCACGTCGGGGCATCGTGCGACTCCGCGTACTGCTTGGCGTGCAGCAGGGTGGTGGTGCTGTTGGTCCCCAGGGCCTTGCGGACGAGGGCCCTGGCCTCGGTGAGGGTGGCGTCCGGCCCGAGCGCGGACCGCACGCCCTCGGGGTCGAGCGTGACGGTGTGCCAGGACGTGGCGCGCACCCCGTCGCCGGACGGCACGATCTCCCAGCGGCCGGTGTGTCCGCTCATCGCCACCGGTACCCGGAGCTGCTTGTAGACGATGCTGTTGCGGTCGGGGAAGCAGACCCGCACGGACGTGGTGTTGTGCAGGGAGCCGTCCGGGCTGCGGGTGTCCATGTCCATGTGCTGCACACCGGGCTCGTCCTCGGTGAGGTCGAGCCGGGCCACGTGCGGCAGCCGCTCGGGCCAGCGGTCGGCGCGGTCGAGGAAGGAGAAGACGTCGGCCGCCCGGCCGGCGATCTCCACCGAGTCACTGAACGTGAAGCACAACTCGTCGGCCTCACCGTCCCGTTCGGCGGCGGCCTTCAACGCGGCCAGCTCGGCGCGGCTGTTGGCGTCGACGGCCTCCTCGATCAGCTCGACCGACGCCGGGTCGTCGCCCTCGGCACGGTAGTCGTGCAGCAGGACGACCCGGCAACCGCCGTCGGCGCGCGACTCGACCCGCCACTCGCCGCCCATCTCGGCGACCGGCGAGGCGGACCTCACCTGGCGGAAGACGATCCGCCGTGCGACCGGGTCCAGGGTGCGGCTCGACGTCCAGTGCCGGACCTGCCCCCGGGCGAACGCCCAGATCTCCAGCAGCTGTTCGGCGGTGCCCTCGGTGCTCCCGGCGGACGCGCCCGCCTCTTCGGAGGCGTCGCCGACCAGCTCCACGTGCACGGTGGGTCCGAAGACCATCGGCCAGGAGCGGACGTCGGCGATCAGCCGGTAGACGGTCTCCGGCGAGGCCGCGACCGTGATGGTGTGCTCCGTGAGGTGCACGGGGAGCGTACTCGTAGCGTTCGGCGCCACGGCGGTCCTTCCCTTCCCAGGCACGCCGTACCCACGGCGGCTGTGTCAGCATTCCACTGCCGGCTCGAGCCGCGCTCGACCCGGTACTGCGGTCACTCGTCAGGCCCAGTCGGGCCGGTCCAGAACCTCCACCACCGCGCAGCCCCAGCTGTAGCCGGCGCCGACCCCGATCAGCACGATCCGGTCGCCCGGCTTCGCCTGCTCGGAGACGACGAGCCGGTCCAGACCGGCGAACTGGTCCCCCGCGCCCAGGTGGCCGACGGTGCGGCTCCACTCCCAGGTGGTGCGGGCCGGGTCTATCGCGTACGGCTGGTAGTAGATGGACTGGAGGCGCCGCCGCCCGAAGTGCGGCAGCAGCACCCACTGCGCGTCGCCCAGCTCCATGTCGGCGTCCGACAGGGCCTGTTTGACGACGGTCTGCTGTCCGGTCGCGGCCCGGGTCACGGCGTAGGACATGCCGACCCGGCCCACGAAGGACTTCTTCGCCTCCTCGAAGTCCACCGGGATGCGGTGGTCGAAGGGGGCCCTGGTGAAGGGGTCGTCGCCCCGGTGCATGGGTTCCAGCTCGGAGTCGGCGAGCATCGCCAGGGAGCGCAGCCGCGCGAAGCCGCCGCGCCGGGAGAGCACCACGGCGGTGGCGCCGTCCGCGTACGGTGTGCCCGGGTCGGTCCGCCAGCGGTCGATGCCCGGCTCGCAGAACCGGTCCCCGGTCGTCAGCAGCGCGTCGCACCGGTTGCGGTCGGCCGTCAGGTAGGCGGTGGCCAGGTCCATGGCGGCCAGTCCGCCGTTGGACATCTGCCGGATCTCGATGGCCGGGCAGCTGCTCCGGGCCGCCTCCCGCTGGATGTAGGAGGCGACCGGCCACAGGTCCTGGCCCTGGTGGTAGGTGTCAGCGTGCAGGATCAGGTCGATGTCCTCCGGTGAGGTGTCCGCCCGGTCCAGCGCGGTGCGGGCCGCCGCCGCGGCCATCTCGGCCGCGGACTCCTCCGGTGAGTGGGCCACCGCGACCATGTCGGTGGCGGCGGCGATCCGCGGCGGGCAGTCACCCGCCGTGACGGCGTCCGCGACCAGCAGCGACGAGGGCAGCCGGATGCCGGTCCCCCGCAGGTAGATCTCTTCGACTCGCACAGCAGCTCCCCGTTGTCTTCGCGCGCGTCAGCCGGCGGCGGCACCGGTGGTGACCGGGCCCCGGCGGTCCGGGCCGTGCTCGGTGAGCAGCACGTAGCGGACCGCGTCCAGCAGCGCCCGCCAGGACGCGCCCACGGTGTTCTCGTCGACGCCGACGGTCCCCCAGCGGCGCTCTCCGTCGGTGAACGTCATCAGGACCCGGGCGGCGGCCTCGCTGCCGCCGCTGAGCACCCGCACCTGGTAGTCGTCCAGTTCCAGCGCGGTCAGCTCGGGAAAGAACGGGTCGAGTGCCTGGTGCAGGGCCCGGTCGAGTGCGTTGACCGGGCCGTTGCCGGTGCCCCGGGCGACCATGGGCGTGCCGTCCACCCGCAGCCGTACCGTCGCCTCGGTCCGGACCCGGCCGTCCGTCGACCGGTCCACCCCGACCCGCCAGGAGTCCACCTCGAAGGGCTCGGCGAGTTCACCGCCGGCCAGTTCCCGGCGCAGCAGGAGCTCGAAGGAGGCGTCGGCCGACTCGAAGCTCCAGCCGCGGTTCTCCAGTTCCTTGACGCGCGCCGCAGCCCGGGCGACGGACTCCGCTCCGGCGGCGACCTCGTAGCCCAGCTCGCGGGCCTTCAGCTCGATGGAGGACCGGCCGCCCATGTCGGAGACCAGGGTGCGCATCCTGCTGCCCACCGCGCCGGGGTCGATGTGCTGGTACAGGTCGGGGTCGATCCGCAGCGCCGAGGCGTGCAGCCCCGCCTTGTGCGTGAACGCCGAGGAGCCGACGTAGGGCGCGCCGGCCCGCCCGGCCAGGCCGGTCAGCTCGGCGATGGACCGGGCCGTCAGCGTCATCTCGGGCAGCCGCGACGCGGGCACCACCTGGATGCCGTGCTTGAGCACCAGGTTGGCGGTGACGGTGAACAGGTCGGCGTTGCCGCACCGCTCGCCGTAGCCGTGCGCGGTGACCTGCACGTGGTCGGCGCCGGCCGAGACGGCCGCCATGGTGTTGGCGACGGCGCAGCCGGAGTCGTCGTGGCAGTGGATGCCGATCCGGGCGCCGGTGACGCCCGCGGTGTCGGCGGTGGCCGTGCGCACCCCGTCCGGCAGTGAGCCGCCGTTGGTGTCACACAGCACGACGGCCTCCGCGCCGCTCTCCATCGCGGTGCGCACCACTTCCAGCGCGTACTCGCGGTTGAGCAGCCAGCCGTCGAAGTAGTGCTCGGCGTCGACGAACACCCGCCGGCCGGCCTGCACGAGGAACCGCACGGTGCTGCCGATCATCGCGAGGTTCTCGGCGAGCGTGGTGCGCAGAGCGTGCTCCACGTGCCTGGGGTGGCTCTTCGCGACGAGGGTGATCACCGGCGTCTCGGCCTCCAGCAGCGCCCGCACCTGGCGGTCGGTGGAGACCAGCGTGCCGGGCCTGCGGGTGGCGCCGAAGGCCGCCAACTGAGCTGAGCGCAGATCGAGTTCGGTGCGGGCGCGGCGGAAGAACTCGGTGTCCTTGGGCACCGCGCCCGGCCAGCCGCCCTCGATGAAACCCACTCCGAAGGCGTCCAGATGACGGGCGACGGCAAGCTTGTCGTCGACCGTCAGTACGAGGCCCTCCTGCTGGGTGCCGTCGCGCAGGGTCGTGTCGTAGAGCTGGAAGCGCTGCCCGGCCATCGCCCCTCCTCACCTTCCGGTTGTGCCGCCGGCGGTGACTTCCGCGACGGTCTGGCCACGGTCCGGGCAGGGCGTGGAGCGGCCCTGGAGGGGGGCTGGAGCGGGTCGGCGTGCTCTTCCGGGGGCGAGTGCGGGGGCCGGCTCGCGGGCGGCCGGTTTCCCGGTGGTGGGTGCCGGGCTTCTGTGTTGTGCTGGTCTGGCGCCACCGGCGCGGCCCGCTCGGGCCGTACGGGTGGCACCCGGGCGACCCGGCGCCTCCGCTCCCGGAGGCACGGCGCTCCGGTCCCGGACGGCCGGCACTCCAGCTCCGCTCCAGTGAGGCTCGAGTTCCGCCCGGGAGCATTCGGGGGGAATGTCCGACCTCTACCTGGAGCCACCCCCTATGACCGACATCCTCACCGACGAGATCCAGGATTTCCGCATCGACGTCCCGCAGTCCGAACTGGACGATCTCGCGGACCGGCTGGCGAGGACCCGCTGGACCGGCGAGCTGCCCGGCGTCGGCGACGCCTACGGTGTGCCGCTGGACCGCGTCCGCGACCTGACCGCCTACTGGCGGCACGGTTACGACTGGCGGCACTGGGAGGCCCGGCTCAACGCCCACCCCCAGTTCACGACCAGCATCGACGGCCAGAACATCCACTTCCTGCACGTGCGTTCCGCCGAGCCGGACGCGCTGCCGCTGATCCTCACCCACGGCTGGCCGATGTCCGTCGTGGAGTTCCTCGACGTGATCGGGCCGCTCACCGACCCGCGGGCGCACGGCGGTGACCCGGCGGACGCCTTCCACCTGGTGATCCCGTCCCTGCCGGGCTACGCGTTCTCCGGGCCGACGTCCGAACCCGGCTGGAACCGCTACCGGACGGCACGGGCGTGGGCGGAGCTGATGCGCCGGCTCGGATACCGGCGCTACGGCGCGCACGGCAACGACGCGGGCTCCTTCGTCGCCCCCGAGGTGGGCCGGGCGGACCCCGAGCACGTGGTGGGCGTGCACGTCACGCAGGTGTTCTCCTTCCCGTCCGGCTCCCCCGAGGAGCTGGCGTCACTCGACGAGGAGGACATGGGCAAGGTCGCCTACATGCAGTGGTTCATGGAGAACAAGGGCGCCTTCAACAAGCTCCAGTCGACGGAGCCGCAGACCCTCGCCCACGCCCTGGCCGACTCGCCCGTCGGCCAGCTCGCGTGGAGCAGCCAGCTGTTCGGCGAGGAGGTGAGCCGGGACTACGCGCTGACCAACGTGATGCTCTACTGGCTGACCAACACCTGCGCGTCCGCGGCCCGCTTCTACTACGAGGACGCGCACGCCGAGCAGGTCCCCGCGGAGCCGACGACGGTGCCGCTGGGGCTGGCGAACTTCGCAAACGACTTCCAGTCGGTGCGGGCCCTCGCCGAGCGCGACCACAGGAACATCGTCTCGTGGAACACCTACGACCGCGGCGGCCACTTCGCCGCGCACGACGCCCCGGACCTGCTGGTGGACGACATGCGGCAGTTCTTCCGCCGGTTCCGCTGACGGAGTCGCCCGCCGGCGTCGGCACGACTCGGGCGGGCCGCCGCGTACCGTCCGCGGCCGGGCGCAACGAGGCGGGGGCCGGGCAGCACCCCCAGGTGCT
>NZ_BAAHCA010000138.1:0-8333 GCF_054776295.1 Streptomyces sparsus | reverse complement strand
CACAGCGTCGACCGCGGTGGCCCCGCACAGTCCGTTGCCGGGATGGCCGGGGCGGAAGGGTGGCAGCCCGAGCCGCCGGGAGGCGTGGCGCGTGCCGGACATCGGCCCCGGCCTTCCGGTGGGGCCGGCCGTTACGGGAAGGTCGGGAACATCGGCGGCTTCGCCGCGTTCGGCACGTAGTCGAAGTTGGGCGTGAGCGTGCCGAAGAGACTGCCGGCGCGCGGAGCTGTGGCTCCGGTGGCCGCCGCGAAGAGGTTCGCGGCTTCCTCCGTGACGTAGAACGGGGCCTTCTTGATGCGGAAGCCCGTGGGGCTGGGGCGGGCGCCCGCCATGACCTCGGCGTAGGTGGACTCGGCGACCACTACCTCCTCCAGGAGCTGCTTGCCGTCGACCGACACGCCTGCGGAGTAGGCGGGTGTCGGCATGACACGGATGAACGTGGACTTCAGGGTGATCGTCCTGCCGGATTCCTGGTGCTGGATCCTGAGGCCGCCGGGGTAGAAGATGCGTCCCTTGGTGTCGAGCCCGTCACCGGCGGTCGAACCGATCGGCATGCTGAAGCCCCGGCCGTCGGCGTCCATCACGAACGGGCTGATGGCCTCCACGGTGATGCCCTCGCGCTCCATCCAGGCCAGGGTCTCGTCACCGATCTCCACCCGGGCGTCGCCCCACGGGGAGATGTAGGCGCCCGGCAGCGGATCGGCGGCTGCCGTCCTGGGGGTGCTGGCCGGGTGCTGGGCGGCTGCTCCGGACGAGGTCAGAGCGAGGGGTACGGAGAGCGCGGCCACGGCGGCGAGGACGGTGAGCCGACGGAGTGCGTGCATGCGCATAGGGCGTTTCCAGTCTGTGGAGGGGCGGGAGCGCGTCGGAGCTCATTCCGGGCAGGCCCAACAGCCGGGTCTGCGAACCGAGTTCTCCGACGGGCAACGACGCGGTCGAAGATCGACTTCTCGGCGAGTATGTCCATCGCCGCATGACTTCGCGACGAACAGTGCCGCTTGTTGGGCCAACCGGGGGAAAAGAGTCACGCGACGAGTGATGTGTGACGCGTAAGGGTCACGCCAAGATCATCGGCGCTGTTGGCTGTGGTGACTCCCCCATCCACAGCCCTGGAGACACGCGTGCCGGGAACCCCCAGAACCTCCGCGACCAACCCGCCGTCCCGCCGGCGGCTCGCTGTCCTCGCCGCCACCACGGTCGCGCTCACCGCCGCCGCCCTGTCCGGGCAGTTCACGGGAACCAGCGAGGCGGGCGGGCACATCGACGCCCCGTCGACCGTGCTCGACTCCCCGGCGGACCTGACCGACGTGTACGCCTTCATCAGCCCGGACGACACGGACATGGTCACGCTCGTCGCGAACGTCCGCCCCTTCCAAGTGCCCGGTACCGCGGCCAACGCGCTGGTGGACTTCCCGTTCGCGACCGGTGCCCGGTACGAGATCCACACGGACGCCGATGGTGACGGGGCCCCCGACACCACCTACCGCTGGACCTTCCGGGACGAGGACCGCAGGCCGTTCGGGGCAGGGCCGAAAGTCGGGCCCCTGCCGGTGAACTCGCTCGACGACCGGTCGCTCGCGGTACGTCAGAAGTACACGCTGGAGAAGGTCGGTGCGGGCGGCGCCACTCGGACGCTGCTGAAGGACGCCGTCGCCTCCCCCACCCACACCGGCCGGGCCCTGATGCCCGACTACGGCAAGCTGCGGACGCAGGCGATCCGTCCGCTCCCCGGCGGCGGCCGGACCGTGGCCACACAGGCGGCGGAATCGTTCAAGGCCGACACCCAGGTGTTCGGCCTGTACACGGTCGGCACCCGCGGACCGGTGCCGGGATGGCTGCCCGATGCCCAGCCGCTGTCGGCGCTGAACGTGAACAGCCTGATCCTGCAGGTGCCCAAGAGCGAGGTCGCCCTGAACGGCGATCCCAAGCGCAACCCGGTCGTCGGCGTGTGGGCGTCCGTGTCCCGGCAGGGTGCGAACCTGGAGCGCGGTCTCGCGGAGCAGGCACCCGTCTTCCGGCAGGTCTCCCGGCAGGGCACCCCGCACGTCGCGTTCGCCCTGTTCGGCTCCACCATCGGACTGGCCGAGCCCGGCGGGCCCGAGGACCGGTTCCAGGCCCGCGCACCGAAGGACGACCACCTGGAGGGCGACTTCCTGGCCGCCACTCTCGACCCCGTGCCACCGCACCGGATCGAAAGGGCGCAGGGCCGCAAAGCACCGGCGACCCCGCGCCACGACATCCAGGCCCTGTTCATGAAGGGCATCGGCAAGGACAACGGATCCACGTTCGGCTTCGACCTCAACACCCACACGATGAACGCCGACGCCGACCCCCAGCGCATCGTGCTCGCCGAGCAACTCCGCCTGAACCTCACCACCCCTGTCACCACCGACCCCAAGGCCCACGGTGTCCTCGACGGTGACCTCCAGGGCTTCCCGAACGGGCGGCGGCTCAACGACAACATCGACGGGCCGCTGATCCGGATGCTGGCGGGCGAGCCCGCCGGGCCGTCCGCCGCGGGGCTGCTCCCCAAGCCGGTCGCCGGTCTGGAGCCCGCCGACGCCCAGACCGTCTTCCCGTACCTCAACCTCCCGCACGCGGGCCCGTGAGGCATCTGATCACGGCCGTGGGTGCGGCGGCGGCCGTGGCCGGGTGTGTGGCGGGCCTTCTGTACCTCGGTCCTGACACCTCCCGGCCACCGGCCACCGCTGCCCCTGCGGGCTCACACAGCGCCGGCACCAGCCCTGCCGACGCCGCCCGCAAGCGGACCGAGGCATACCCCGACGACCCGGCCGCCTGGGCCGGCCTGGCCCGCGCCGAGATCGAACAGGCCCGCACCACTCTCGACGCGGGCCGGCTTGACGCCGCCGACAGGGCGCTGCGCCGCTCCCTCGCCCTCGACACCACGGACAACTACGGGGCCGTCACGGGGCAGGGGTTGCTCGCCAACGCCCGGCACGAGTTCACGAAGGGCCGCGAACACGGGCTGCGCGCCACCCGGATCGCACCCGACCGGCCGGACGGTTACGCCGTACTGGCGGACGCCGAGATCCAGCTCGGCAACTATCCGCAGGCGCGTGCAGCCGTACAGCGGATGCTCGACATCGCCCCGGCCACAGCCGCCTACAGCAGAGCCGCCTACGACCTGGAGACCAACGGCCGGCCCGAGGACGCCGCCATCGCGCTCCAGCGGGCCGTGGACAGTGCGGCCACACCGGAAGAACGGGGTTTCGCCGAGGCCCGCCTGGGTGACCTGGCCTGGTCCCAGGGCGAGGCGGACCAGGCGGAACGGCACTACCGGCGCGCCCTGGCCGCCGTGCCGGACCACCCGTACGGGCGAGCCGGACTCGCCCGGGTGGCCGCCGCACGCGGACACACCGGCAAGGCACTCGACCTGTACGCGCGGCTCGTCGAACGGACGCCGCTGCCCCGGTTCCTGCTGGAGGCACTGGAGCTTCGACGCGCGAGCGGGGATTCCCGCCACGGGAGCGAGCGGGCCGCCTTGTCCGCGCAGGTACGGATGGCCCGCGCGGACGGCGGTCCCGTCGACCCGCATCTCATCCTCTACGCAGCCGACCACGGTGACCCGAAGGTCGCGGTGGAGCTCGCGCGCAGGGAGTGGAAGCACGCTCGGAGCGTCATCGTCGCCGACGCACTGGGGTGGGCGCTGCACCGCGCGGGGCAGAACACCGAGGCCCTGGCCCACGCACGGCGGGCCGCCGCGACCGGCTGGAAGAACGCACTCTTCCGCTACCACCGGGGCACGATCGAGCAGGCCCTCGCGATGCCCGAGGGACCCCGCCGGCTGCGCGAGGCCGTCTCCCTGAACCCCCACCTCTCCCTGTACCGCCCCGACCCGGACGGGTAGTCGATGAAGTCTCCACGCCGCGCGGCGATCATCGCGGCGCCCCTGCTCGTGCTGTTCGGCCTGGCCGCCGTACCGACGGCACACGCCCACCCGCTGGGCAACTTCAGCGTCAACCACTACGACGGCCTCCGCTTGTCGCACGACCGGATCGAGGACACCGCCGTCGTCGACAGCGCGGAGATCCCCACCGCGCAGGACGAAGCGGTGACGGACACCGACCGCGACGGGACGATCTCCCCAGCCGAGGCGGCGGACCGGGCAGCCGAGCGATGTGCCCGACTCGCCGGCCGCAGCAGGATCTCGGTGGGCGGTGAGCACCTCACCTGGCAGGTGGACCGCTCCACCCTGACGTACGGAAAGGGGGCCGCGGGAGTCCCCGTGGCCCGGCTGACCTGCGCCCTGCGAGCTGACGCCGATCTCTCCCGGCCCACCGACATCTCCTTCGCCTCAGGGGCGGACGTGACACGGTCCGGCTGGAAGGAGATCACCGCGGTCCCGGGCGATCGCGTGCGGCTGGCCGAGTCCTCGGTTCCCTCCGCGAGCCCGAGCGAGGCACTGCGCCGCTACCCGCGGGACGGGGACGAACAACCGCTCGACGTGGCCAGGGCGGAGCTGCGTACCCGACCAGGCGCGGAAGAGGCCGCTCCCGGTGCCCCCGGGCCGGTGGCACCGGGCCAGGGACCAGCAGTTCGGGCTGTGGACCGCGGCACCGTTCTCTTTCCGGCGCTGGAGCACCGGCTCACCGGCCTGACCGCCGGCCGGGACCTCACTCTGCCCGTGGGCCTCCTCGCCGTCCTGCTGACCCTGCTTCTGGGCGCGGGCCACGCGGCACTGCCCGGGCACGCCAAACTCGCCGTCGCCGCGTGCCTGGCCCGCCGGGAAGGCGGCGTCCGCGCCGCTCTCGCGGTGGGGACGACGGTCACGGCCACCCACACCGCGGGGGTCCTGGTCATGGGCCTCCTCCTCACCGCGGGCGGCGGGCTCGTCGGGGAGCACCTGCTGGCATGGCTGGGGGCGGTCAGCGGTGCGGTGATCGCGGTACTGGGGACGGTCCTGGCGGTGACGGCGGTACGGGCTCTGCGCACGGGGCGGCCTCCGACGCACTGGCACCACGGACACAGCCACGGGCACACACACAGCGAGACACGGGAACACGCGCACGTCCACCGTCATGGCCGTCCCCATGGTCATGAACACGCGACCGCCCCCGCACGCGACCACGGCGAACACGTCCACGAGACCGACTCCCGCAAGGAGAAGAAGCCACGCCGCGCCGGTCTCCCCGCGCTCCTCGGTGTGGGGCTGGCGGCCGGTCTGGTGCCCAGCCCCTCGGCCCTCGTCGTCCTGCTGGGCGCCGTCGCACTGAGCCGGACCTTCTTCGGCGTCCTGCTCGTCGTCGGCTACGGCGTCGGTATGGCCCTCACCCTCACCGCCGCCGGCCTGCTGCTCTCCGGCGGCGGCAGCAGATTCGTCGCTCTGAGCGAACGCCGCCTGCCCTCCCTCCGCCGATACACCCGCTACGCGACGGTCCTCACGGCTCTCGCCGTCCTCACCGTGGGCGTCAGCCTCACGTTGCGCAGCCTGCTCGCGCTCTGAACCCGAAGAAAGTGCCGGAAGCCGGAACGCCGGATCAGGAGCGTGATCACGTCGGCGAAGTCGAAGCTTCTGCTGTGGTGCTTGACCATCACGCTCCGGGTCCTCGGCGTGCTGACGAGGTTCAGGCGTCGTCTCGGTTCTGCCTGTCCGGTTGTGATGTCCTGGAGAGGCGGGTCCAGCCCGCCGGGGGCGCCAGGAGCGTGCGGACGTGGGGCCTTCGCCTGCGGAGCCGTACCTCTCCGCGGTAGTGGCGAAGGATGAGGCAGCCCAGGTGTTCCAAGGCCTTGACGGCGAATCCGTTCGCCGGGCACATCCCCTCCCCCTTCCCGAAAGGAAGGTAGGCCCGTCTCTGCTCCTCGGTCGATTTCTCCCAGCGCGTGGGACGGAAGTCAAGCGGCTCGTCCCATACGGCCGCCGACCGGTGGAGCGCGTGCGTGCCGATCAGGACGTGTTCGCCCTCGCGCACCGGGACGCCCGCGATCTCGTGATCGGTGGCGGCCACCCTGGCCAGACGCCACGCCGTCGGGTAGAGGCGCAACACCTCCTTGACCAGGGAACGGATCTCTTCCGGACGTACCGCTGGGCCGTTGTACCCGTACTGAACACCGAGCAGCACCAACCATTCCAGGGTCACACCGGTGAAACCGACGGCGGACAGGACGAGCCGCTGCAGCAACTGCGCGCGATCCGCCGGCGACAGTTCCCCGTGCAGACTCAGCACCACGTCGACGAGGTCCTGCGCTTCGGCGTCCTGCGCCGGCAACTGCCCCAGGCGGTCGGCGAGTTTGGCCCGGATGCGCGGTACCGAGCGATGGGGGCGCCGCACCGCGTGACCGACGATGTCGTCGGCGATGACGCTCGACGTCACGTAGTCGTCGACGAGTGAGTTGATCTCGCTGTGGCGCCCGTGTGCTATCACCGGTGCGAAGTACCGCCGGACCACTCGGGCTCCCCAACGCTGGTGCCGCAGGCGTCCGCGCCTGTCACCCGCCTCACGGACGGCCGAGTCGACGTCGAACGACGCGGGGAGATCGTGACGGGCCAGGACCTTGACGAGTCCGCGTGACGCCTCGGCTCGAAGCGATTGCGGGAGAGGCGTGGGTCCGAGGCGGAAGAATCCGGACTGCGGCAGGTACTCGTCGGCCGAATCGACCAGCACGTCCCGGGCCGCGTCCGCATCGGCGACGAAGAGAGTGCCGAAGCGGAGCCTGAACGGGCCTTCGGCCTCCGCCGCCGACTGCTCCCATCGTTGAAGGTGGGGCCAAAGGCTCTGCCTGTCCAAGAACACGAGATCCTCCGCCTGTCCCGCAGGGAGGGAACGCGCACGTCCGGCTACGCGTCCCCTCCCGCACGAGGAGCTGATTCAGGCTGTGCGTCCGTACCTGTCGCCGTAACCGTGGACGCGCGCGCGATTTTCACCGCTGAACGCCCGGACGACCCTGCGGACCCTCGACCCGTCGCCCTCCTGCCGCAGTACTCTGCGCTGTCCTGGCCGGCCCGACATCAGTCGCGCCGCCCGTAGCCGACGAAGTACCCGTGCCAGCGTGCGCGCATCTCACCGCTGAACGCCCGAAATCCGCTGGTGACCCAGTTCATGGTGGTCCTCCTTCTGATCGGTGACCCTCGCTGGCCGGCCCGCGGTCGGCCCTGAGCGCACCTTTTGCACCATGACGCTACACACATGGCCGAACCGGGTGAACCGGTAGAACCGGCCAAAGACAGCGACTCCACCGGCGCCCCGGGCCACGTTCCGCGGGCGGTGCCGCCCGTCGGCCCAAGGCGCTCCGCAAGGCTCCGAGATCGCCTTGCCGCACCATTCGACGTCATCGGTCCGCCGCACTTCCCGTCAGGGCACCCGATCGCGACACTACGCACGAGGCATTCCCGATTCTCACGTGGTGGGCGGCGAGCGCGGCCCCGGCGAGGCAGGTCGTCTTGCCGCCCGCCGAAGTGGGCTGATGTGATGGTGCAGCCGGGGCCGGCAGGGCTGGGGACGTCGGAGGAACGCGTGTCATGGGCGAGAACGATGCGGAGCACGGGGTACGGTTCCGCATTCTCGGCTCGTTCGAATGCTGGGACGGACCGGAACGCGTCCGGGTAGGCGGCTCCGTGCTCTGCGCGGCTTCCGTGGCGTTGGAGGAGCGTCGGCTGACCGCCGTCGAGCAGCTCCTCGAGCTGCGCCTCGCTGCGGGTGAGACCAGCGAACTCATCGGTGAGTTGCGAGAGTTCATCGAGGCGAACCCGCTTCGGGAGACGCTGCGCGGACAGCTCATGCTCGCCCTCTTCCGGTCCGGACGGAAGGCCGAGGCACTGGAGGAGTTCACCAAGGTCCGCGAGTTCCTCGGAGGCCTCGCCCTCCACTCTCCCCTACGACCTCGGCGACTTCACCGGCCGCCAGGAGGAGGTCCGCCAGCTGCTCGGGTACGTGGAGAAGGCGCCCGGCACCGGACCGCTCATCGTCGCCATCGACGGCATGGGCGGCAGCGGCAAGACCTCCCTCGCCGTGCGCGCCGCGCCGCCATGGCCTCCCTCGCCTCCCCCGTCACGGTCGTGACGTGCTGCGACGGAACGGGGCCCCACGGGGCCTGACGGCAAGCGCGGTGTCCTCACTGTCGCAGGACCCGCCACTGTTGCTGGTCTGCCTGGACCGGGGATAGCGCACCCACGCCGGCCGGGTGGCGGTCTCCGACTGCCTGGGCAGCCCGGCGGGTGGCCTGGTCTGGCGCCACACCGGCTTCGCACACGCGAGGCCGGTGGAGGCGGGCACCGGGCGGGAGGGAACGCCATGTGCGGCACTGCCGATGCGAACGCCGCCTGGCACGGCGACGGAGGCGCGCGGAACCCGCGATGGACGGCGGCCCGACCGGAG
>NZ_BAAHCA010000137.1:0-8337 GCF_054776295.1 Streptomyces sparsus | reverse complement strand
CCGCGTCCTGCACCGAGGCCAGCAGCTGCTGGAACGCCCCGGCCTGCGGCCCGCCGTCAGTGGCGAGCCTGCCGAGCAGGGCCGCGAGCGTCACGTCGCGCAGGCCGGCCCCGCCGAGCCCGCCGACCATGCCGGTCAGGTCGTCGGTGAAGGTCGAGCCCTCCTTGTCGAGCCAGGAGCCGGCCATGGCCTGCACCGCGTCGCTGTTGCCGACGAAGGCGTCGACGCTCTTGCCGGCGGAGATGGAGTTGACGAGCCGGTCGAAGAACACCGAGTCGCCGCCGACGATGTCGATGTTGGCCTTCTCCAGTCCGGCGCCGACCAGCGTCGCCTGGGCCTCGGCGATCTGCCGGTGCACGTCGATGCCGGCGATGCGGACCTCCTTCTCGGCGTCCAGGCGCAGCCGGTACTCCTCGTGGCCGCGGCCGGCCTCGTCCATGGCCGCCATCGCGGCGGCCTTCTCGGTGAGGCCCTCGGCCTCCGCCTTCAGCTTCTCGCGCATCGAGTCGGCCTCGGCGAGGCCCATGCTCTTGGCGGCTTCCGCCTCTGCCAGCCCCATCTCCTTGGCCGCGTTGGCCTCGGCGTGCCGCGTCTTGGCGATGGCGTCCGCCATGCGCTCCTTGACCTCGGCCTCGGCCAGTCCGGACGCGGCCTCCTCGGCGCGGCGGCCCTCGGCGAGCCGCGTCGCGGACTGCGCGTCGAGGTCGGCGGCCTTGCGGCGCGCCTCGGCCATGGTGATCTCCTCGGCGGCCCGGTGCTGGGCGGACTGCTCGGCGGCCTCGGCGGCCTTGATGTCCTTGACGAGCCGCTCCTGCGCCTGGGCCTCGGCGCCGATGATCAGTGCCTGGCGCTCGCGCTCGGCCTCCTCGACCGTGCGCAGCTTCTTGATCTCCTCCTCCTGCTGCGCGACGGTCTTCTCGACCGCGATGCGCTCGCGGATGACGTCGGCGATGTCCCGCTTCTCGCCTTCGAGTTCCTTGTCGGCGGCGATGCGGCGCAGCTGGGTCTCCCGCTCGCGGGCGATGACCTCCAGCAGGCGGTCCTTCTCGATGCGCTCCTTCTCGATCGCCTCGACCCGCTCGCGGTTGAGCTTGGCGACGGCGATCTCCCGCTCGCGGTTCTCGTTCTGGATGCCGAGCTGCTCCTCGGTCTTGATGTGCGCGGCGTGCGAGCGCAGCCGCTCCTCGGCCTGGACGCGGGCGGTCTCGGCCTCCTCGCGGGCGCGGACGGTGTCGATCTCCCGCTGCTGCTTGATCTCGGCGTCGGCCTGGCGGCGCTCCAGTTCGAGCACGGCCTCCCGCGCGTCGACGTTCTGGCGGGTGATCTCCTTCTCCTCGTTGCGCTGGAACTCGTTGGTGGCGATGTGCTGGATCGCGGTCAGCTCGGTGATCTTGCGAATGCCCTGGGCGTCGAGGATGTTGTCCTTGTCGAGGCGGGCGAGCGGTGTCTGCTCCAGGTAGTCGATCGCCGCGTCCTCCAGGCTGTAGCCGTTGAGGTCGGTGCCGATGACGGCGATGATCCGGTCGCGGAACTCGTCGCGCATGGTGTAGAGGTCGGCGAAGTCGAGCTGCTTGCCGACGGTCTTGAGCGCTTCGGAGAACTTGGCGTTGAACAGTTCCTGGAGCGTGCCGCGGTCGCTGGCCCGCTCGGTGCCGATGGCCTGGGCGACCTTCACGACGTCGTCCTTGGTCTTGTTGACGCGGACGAAGAACGAGATCCGGATGTCGGCGCGGATGTTGTCCTTGCAGATCAGGCCGTCGTGGCCGGTCCGTTCGATGTCGATGGTCTTGACCGAGATGTCCATCACCTCGGCCTTGTGCAGCACCGGCAGCACGACCATGCCGGTGAAGGTCACCTCGACCTTGCGCATCTTGGAGACGATCAGCGCCTTGCCCTGCGGGACCTTGCGGAACAGGCGGCTGACCACCAGCAGCAGGCAGACCAGGATCAGCAGGACGACGGCGACGAGCACGCCGAAGCCGGTGGAGATGGCATCCATAGGATCAGTTCCCTCAAGTCGATCACGAGCGGTTGTGGGCGGGCCGGCGGCGCGCGGTGCCGCGCCGGGCCCGTAATCGGGTCGCGAACCGTGCGGATACGTTGCGGCGCGGCGGTGTTCCGGCGATCACGGTGGCCTCCCCCTTGGCGTGCTTCGTCAGCCTGTCGGCCGGTTCGGGTCCAGTGCCGCGTCGAAGGGCGCCACCCGGAAGAACTCGCCCTCGGCGTCGTAGTCGAAGATGAGCGCGCTGCTGCCGAGCGTGAGCCCTGCGGTGCCGTCGTCGTTGCGGACCTGGACCAGCGCGGTCGAGCCGTCGTCGGCGGCGACCTCGGCCTGCCCGAAGGACATGTCCACCCGGCCGGTGCGGATGGTGCACACCCGGCCGACGAAGTCGCTGCGTGAGATGCCCCGCTCGACCGGTGCCAGCCGCCGCAGCGGACGGACCAGCGCGCCGGTGACGGCCCAGGCCGCGACCAGCGCGACGGGCAGGACCACCAGCCGCAGGACCGGGTTGCCGAAGAGGACCGCACCTGTCAGGGACACGAACCAGGCAACGACGGTCAGCAGCGACAGCACGATGGTCACCGGTACTCCGCCGAGCCCGAAGGCCGCGAAGACACCCGCTCCGCCGCCGGCGGAAGCACCGGGGTCAACGCCCTCACCCCCGTCGAGGGCGTCGACCTCCGCGCCGCCCACCAGCACGATCAGCCAGTAGGCGATCACCACCACCAGCGCGAAGCTGAACAGGACCGCCGGGAACGCCAGTGCGGCGCTCAGGAATCCACCCATCGTCCTGTCCCCCGTTCCGGTGCGGTGTGCCCTCATCCTGGCAGTCCCCGCACCCGGCGCACATTGCCGGATCCCGGCAGTGTTCCGCCTGTTTACGTTGTCCTTATCCTCGGGATGTTCGTCTCCCGTGCGCTCTCGTCCACGGCTTCACGGCGGCGCGGGCCGCACGGCCGCACGGCTGCGCACGTCTCACGGGCTACGGACGCGGCCCGGACGCCTACAGTTCCTGCGTCGGCCAGCCGAGGAGCCGGGCGCCCATCGCGGCCGTCTCCAGGGTGTAGCGCTGAAGGGCGTCACCCGGGTCGTAACCGGTGAGCACCCTGATCCGCTCCAACCGGTAGGACAGCGTGCGCACGCTCACGCCCAACCGGCGCGCGGCCTCCGCGTTGACGTACCCCGCCGCGGCGCACTCCGCCAGCGTGCGCAGCAGCGGCTCCGCCCCGCCGCGCGCGTCGGTGAGCGGCCCGAGCACGGTCCGCACCAGGTCGGCCATCGCCTCCCGGTCCCGCAGCAGCACCGGGAAGACCAGCAGCTCGGCGGTGGACAGCCGTACCGCCTCCAGGCCCAGCCGGTCGGCGATCACCACGTTGCCGAGGGCCTCCTCGTAGCTGCGCACGACGCCGCCGGCGCCGCTGTGCTCCCGTCCGGTCGCGACCCGCTGGGCGGCGGCGTAACCGGCGCCGGGGTTCTCCGCCAGCCGGCAGAAGGCGTCCAGCACACCGCGTTCGCTGCCCGCGGCGATGCACACCAGCCGGCCCTCCTTGGTGGCCAGCAGCACGTCGCGCTCGCCGAACCGGCCGATCAGCTCCCGCTCGATGCGCCGGACCGTGGGGTGCACGTCGTCGAACCGCTCGGTGCCGGCGGCCACCGCGACGGTGTGCGCGTAGGACAGGTGCAGTCCGAACTGCTGGGCCCGCTCGGCGAGCCGGCCCATGTCGCTGCGGCCGTACAACAGGTCGTCGACGAACTCCCGGCGCTCGGCCTCCGCCTGCCGGACGGCGAGCCGCTGGGCACGTTCGTGGCCCTCACTGATCGCGGCGACGGCCGACTCCAGCACCCCGAAGACCGCGTCCCCGGTACGCGCCCGCTCGGCCGGTCCCGCGGCCCGCGTCACCCCGGGCAGCGTGCCCCACAGCTTGCGGGTCTCCCCCAGGTAGAGGCTGACGAGCTGACGCAGCCCGAACCCGGCCTCGGCGGCCCGCTCCCCCAGTTCCCGCAGGGCGTCCAACTCGGCCCGGCGCGGCACGCGCCCCGTCGCGGACACCTCGGCGAGCAGGCTCGGGTACTCCCCCAGAAAACTGCTGGGTATCCCGGCGCTTTTCACGTTGGCACTTCTTCCCCCGCGGCTCTCCCGGCCGGCCGGTCCGCCGTCCGGGGTTGTTGCCGGGACAGCGTAAGCGAACACCTGGGCGGAGGGATAACCTGTCCATCGGATTTCGTGCGGCGCCCGACCGGGCGCCGCACTGCGGAACGTCAGAAAGTCAGGTCGCGGTGGCTGGTCGGTTGGCGCTGCTGCGCCATTCGGTTTTCGGGGCGCATCCGGCGCGGGTCGTCGTCACCGCTTTCGCACTGGCCGTGGCGCTGGGCACCACCCTGCTCGCACTGCCGCTGGCCGCGGAGGACGGCCGGCCCACCGGTCTGGTGCCGTCCCTGTTCACGGCCGTGTCCGCGGTGTGCGTGACCGGTCTCGCGGTGGTGGACACCGGTGAGCACTGGAGTGCCTTCGGTGAGGCCGTCATCCTCGTCCTGTTCCAGGCCGGCGGCTTCGGCATCATGACGATCGCCTCGCTGCTCGCCCTGCTGGTGCACGGCAAGCTGCGCATGCGCATGGCGCTCCAGGCCCAGGCGGAGACGAAGTCGCTCAGCCTCGGGGACGTGCGCAAGGTGCTGCTGGGCGTCGCCGGAACCACCGTGGTCGTGGAGTCGACCACGGCCGTGGTGCTTTCCCTGCGTTTCCGGTTCGGATACGACATGCCGGTGCCCGAGGCACTGCGCCAGGGCGTCTTCCACGCCGTCTCCGCTTTCAACAACGCCGGCTTCTCTCTTTTCCCCGACAACCTCGTACGGTTCCAGAGCGATCCGTGGGTGATGCTGCCGGTCGCCGTCGCCGTCATTCTGGGCGGTCTGGGCTTTCCGGTACTGCTGGAGGTGATCCGCCACCGGCGGCGGCAGCGGACCACCGGCCGGCGCAACTGGTCGCTGCACGCGAAACTCACCCTGGCCATGACGGCCGTGCTGCTGCTCGGCGGCACCGTGCTCACCTGCCTGTTGGAGTGGCGCAACCCCGGCACCCTGGGCCCGATGAGCACCGCCGACAAACTGCTCGGCGGCTTCTTCCACTCCGCGATGACCCGCACCGCCGGGTTCAACGCGGTGGACGTCGCCGAGATGGAACCGGCCACCCTGCTCACCACCTGCATCTGGATGTTCATCGGCGGCGGCAGCGCGGGCACCGCCGGCGGCATCAAGGTCACCACCTTCGCGGTGCTGGCCGCGGCGATCCTCGCCGAAGTGCGGGGCGAGCCGAACTCCGGCATCTTCGGGCGCAAGCTGGCTCCGCACGTGCTGCGGCAGGCGCTGACGGTGGCACTGCTCGGCGTGGCCCTGGTGCTGGGCGCGACGGTGGCACTGCTGGCCGTGGTGCGGCTGCCGTTCGAGGTGGTGCTGTTCGAGGCGGTGTCGGCGTTCGGCACCGTGGGGCTGTCCGCCGGCGCCACCGGTGAGCTGGGCACCGTCGGCCAGCTCATCATCATCCCCCTGATGTTCATCGGCCGGCTCGGACCGGTCACCCTGGTGTCGGCGCTCGCCCTGCGGGAGCGCACGCGGCGATACCAGCTACCGGAGGAGCGACCTGTCATTGGCTGACTATCTGCACTCTCTTCGCAGGCGCCGCGCCGCCCGGCGCGGCCCGTCCCGCAACCGGGCTCCGGGGTCCGACCGGCGGGTGGCCGTCATCGGCCTGGGCCGGTTCGGCAGCTCACTCGCCTCCGGCCTGGTGCGGCGCGGCTGGGAGGTGCTGGGCATCGACGAGAACCCGGCACTGGTCCAGAAGGCCTCCGACGAGCTCACCCACTCGGCCGTCGCCGACTGCACCGACATGGAGGTGCTGCGCCAGCTCGGCGTGCACGAGTTCCCCAGCGTGGCGGTCGGCATCGGCAACGACATAGAGGCCAGCATCCTGACCGCCTCGAACCTGCTGGAGTTCGACGTGCCCAACATCTGGGCGAAGGCGATCAGCCGGCAGCACGGACTGGTGCTGGAACGCCTCGGTGTGCACCACGTGGTGCTGCCCGAGCACGAGATGGGCGAGCGGGTCGCGCACCTGGTGACCGGCCGAATGCTGGACTTCATCGAGTTCGACGACGACTTCGCCCTGGTCAAGACGGTCGCGCCGACGGTGGCGACCGGAGTGCCGCTGGGCGCCAGCCAGGTGCGGACCCGTTACGGGGTGACGGTGGTCGGCATCAAACCGGCCGGCCGGGACTTCACACACGCGACGGCCGAGACGGTCATCGAACCCGGCGACGTGATCATCGTCACCGGGCGGACCAGGGCGGTGGAGGCCTTCACCGAGCTCCAGTAAGTGCAGCCTGCATCCACTGGCCGGTACGGACGCGCGTGCGGCCCTGCCCTCCTGTGAGGGAACGCCGCGATGCGGGTACGGTGAAACCGACGTCGTCAAGATCGAGACAAGATCGAGCAAGCGTGCCGGGAAGTCTGGTCGGCAGCGCAGTACCGCGCGCTTCCTGCCGATCCGCCGAACCCCCCGGAGGCACGCCCTGATGACACGCGTCCCAGACCCCGACGAGTGCCGGGACGTCTTCGCCCGGCCCGGTGTCCGCGAACGGCGGGTGCTCGCCGACGCGCTGCGCACCGAGACGGTCGGCGGCATAGTGCTGCTGGCTGCGGCCGTGGTCGCGCTGCTGTGGGCGAACACGCCGCTCAGCGGCGCGTACGACGCGGTGCGCGACTTCCACTTCGGCGTTCCGGCGCTCGGTCTGGACCTGTCGGTGGAGCACTGGGCGTCGGACGGGCTGCTGACCATCTTCTTCTTCGTCGCCGGCATCGAGCTGAAGCGGGAACTGGTCGCCGGTGAGCTGCGCCGGCCCGCCGCCGCCGCGCTGCCGGTGGTCGCCGCGGTCTGCGGCATGCTCGTACCGGCCCTGTTCTACGTCGCGGTCAACGCCTACGGCGGCGGCAACATGAGCGGCTGGGCCATCCCGATGGCGACCGACATCGCCTTCGCGCTCGGTGTGCTCGCCGTCGTCGGCACCAACCTGCCCTCCGGCATCCGCGCGTTCCTGCTGACACTGGCGATCGTCGACGACCTCGGCGCGATCGTCGTCATCGCGATCTTCTACACCTCCGCACTGAACCTGTGGGCGCTCGCCGGCGCCTTCGCCGGCCTGGTGGTCTTCTGGTTCCTGCACCAGCACCTGGGGCTGCGCGGCTGGTACTTCTACGTGCCGCTCGGCGTGGCCGTCTGGGCGCTGATGTACAACAGCGGCGTGCACGCCACCATCGCCGTGGTCGCGATGGGCATGCTGCTGCGGGTGCGCACCCGCGAGGGGGAGCCGACCTCCCCCGCCGAACGCGTCGAGCACCTGGTCCGGCCGCTGTCCGCCGGTGTGGCGGTGCCGATCTTCGCGCTGTTCGCCGCCGGCGTCGCGGTGAGCGGCTCGGCGCTCGCCGAGGCCGCGCGCCAGCCGGAGGCCCTCGGTGTGGTGCTGGGGCTCTTCGCGGGCAAGGTGATCGGGGTCTTCGGCGGTACCTGGCTGGCCGCCCGCTTCACCCGGGCCAGACTCAGCGACGACCTGGCCTGGTCGGACGTGGCCGGGGTGTCGATGCTCGCCGGTATCGGCTTCACCGTCTCGCTGCTCGTCACCGAACTGGCCTTCACCGACGAGGAGACGACCGAGCACGTCAAGGCGGCGGTACTCATCGCCTCGCTCATGTCGGCGGTCGCCGCCGTGGTGGTGCTGCGCATCCGGGACGCCAAGTACCGCCGCATGTGGGAGGAGGAGAACCTCGACGAGGACGGTGACGGCATTCCCGACCTCGACCAGCGCGAGGAGGCGGAACTGCTCGCCCGCGAGCAGGCAGCCGCACGGGAGGCGGCGGACCGGGAGTCCACCGCCCGCGACGGACGGCCCACCGACCCGGGCCCGGGGAAGGGCCCGCGGAGCGGCCCGGGAACGGACCGGGGCTGAGGCGTCCCGGGTCCGGGCGGGGCCGGAGGCCGGCTCGGCCCGTCGGCGGTCAGCGGCCGGGCGGGCCGAGTTCCAGGCGGACGAACCGCGGCCGGTACAGCGCGACGTCGCTGTGCACCGCGCTCAGCGAGTCCGGCACGTTCACGTCGTAGCTGAGCAGCAGTGCGCTGCCCTCGTCGGTGAGGGCGGGGTGCGCCTGCGGGTTGTAGGGCGCGGCGCCGGCAGCCGCACCGCCGGGTGGCAGCGGCGGTTCCAACGCGTCGGACGGCCCGTGCCAGGGGCCCTGCGGGGCGCACGACCAGTAGGACGTCACATGGGTCACGCCCCGCCCGTCGGGGC